>CABUJP010000008.1:0-34894 GCA_902491835.1 uncultured Alistipes sp.
GCCTCGTCGATCACCGACTTTTTCTCGGCCATGAAGGCCGTGGGCGACGCGAACTTGATCGTTTTGCCCGAAGGCACGTGCAGGTAGGGCTTATTGCGCTCGAAGCGTCCCGAGCAGATTTTCAGGAACGCGATCCGGTCGCGGTGGTTCGGGTCCATGTTCGCGTGGATTTTGAACACGAATCCGGTCAGTTTCTCCTCATAAGGCGACACGTCGCGCTGGAGCGTATGCGACTTGCCGGGCGACGGCGCGATACGGACGAAGCAGTCGAGCAGCTCGCGGACTCCGAAATTGTTCAGCGCGCTGCCGAAAAAGACCGGCGCGACCTCGCCCTTGCGGTAGCTGTCGAGGTCGAACGGAGGATAGACGCCTTCGACGAGCTCCAGGTCGTCGCGCAGGTGCTGCGTGAACGGATTGATGTACTCGTCGATCGCCGGGTCGTCGAGCTTTATGTCGAGCGTCTGTCCTTCGGCCGTCTGCCTGTCTTCGGCGAAGAACAGCGAAAGCCGGTCGGCGTACAGGTCGTACACGCCCTTGAACGTCGGACCCATGCTGATCGGCCAGGCCAGCGGCCGGACCTGAATCTTCAGCTCGCGCTCGATCTCGTCGAGCAGGTCGAACGGGTCCTTGCACGGGCGGTCGAGCTTGTTGACGAAGACCATGACCGGCGTGTTGCGCATCCGGCATACTTCCATCAGCTTGCGCGTTTGCGTCTCGACGCCCTTGGCGCCGTCAATCACGATGATCACGCTGTCGACGGCCGTCAGCGTCCGGTAGGTGTCCTCGGCGAAGTCCTCGTGGCCGGGGGTGTCGAGGATGTTGATCTTGACGTCTCCGTACTCGAAGCCCATGACCGATGTGGCGACCGAGATGCCGCGCTGCCGCTCGATTTCCATGAAGTCGGACGTGGCTCCCCGTTTGATCTTGTTCGACTTGACGGCTCCCGCCACATGGATCGCGCCGCCGAAGAGCAGCAGCTTTTCGGTCAGTGTTGTCTTGCCTGCGTCCGGGTGGCTGATGATGGCGAAGGTTCGCCTGCGCTCTATTTCCTGTTTCAGTTCCATCGTTTTTCTTTGTCGTTTGCCGGTTTACGGCGTTTGCCGCGCCGCGATTCTGCCGCTGCGCTCCGGACGACGATCCGACCGTGTGTCGCCCGATTCCTCTTGTTCTCTGTCGCTCGGCGGGAATAAGGAGCCCGTTTTGTTTCGTCGGCCTTGTCGTCGGTCTCGACCGCCCGGAAGAGATTCTGCCGCAGTCGGCCCGCAGGCGGACGGCCGTTCCCCGACGGGATTGTCAGACGGCCGCCTCGTTCCGGCTCGGCGGCTTCGTAATGCCGTGCCGTCACTTGGCCGTTTCTGTATCGCGCGCTTGGCCGGCCATGATCCAGCGGAGCCCGCCGAGCACCTGCTCGCGGTAGAGCGTGTCGGCATAGTCGGACGGGCGGTGTCCGGCGGCGGTGTACCAGATCCGGCCGCCGTCGAACTCGCTGCACCAGACGGCCGGCAGACTCGGCGACATCACTTCGGGCTTCGGCCCCGAGCCCCAGTCGACCCCAGCCGTTTCCCACACGGCCAGCACGCGGGCCTGCGGGTCGAGCCGCTTGAAACAGTACAGCTCGTCCTCGGTCGTCAGCGTATCGGGAAGCATCGAGGTGGAGGGGTGGGTCCGGTCGACGACTTTCATCGTCAGCCGCTGGAGCGGGGGATGAAAGTCGAAACGGCCGCCGATCATCCGCGTGAACCAGGTCCAGTCGTCGTCGGTGCAGGTCGCTGCATGCAGCCCGGCGAATCCTCCGCCGCGCCGGATGAAGCGCTCGAAGGCCGACCGCTGCGCGGAGTCGAGCTCGACGTAGCTGGCGTTCGCGTAAACGATCGCGTCGTAGCGTTCGAGCGAGTCGTCGCAGAAGACGCGCTTGTCCGATGTCGTGTCGGCCGCGAAGTCTTCCTGCGCGGCCAGCTCGAGTATCATGGCGGCCGAGGCCGCGATATTTTCGTGCACGTAGCCTTCGCCGTGACCGGTGAAGACGAGCACGCGCTTGCCTTGCAGATCGGCGGTCCGGTTGTCAGGGCCTTGCGCGGAGCAGCCTGCCAGCAGGCAGAGCGAGGCGATCAGAGCGAATAGGGTTTTCATAGGGTCCGTCGGTTGATAGGGTCAGATCTCGACCGGCTTGGCTGGGTAGTCGATCGAGTAGTGCAGGCCTACGCTCTCATGGCGCGCCTCGGCCTGCTTGATAATCAGGTAGCCCACGGCGATCATGTTGCGTAGCTCGCACAGATGCTGGCTCAGCGTGGACTTCAGGTAGAGTTCTTCGGTCTCCTTGAAGATGATCTCGAGCCGCCGCTTGGCCCGCTCGAGGCGGACGTCCGAGCGGACGATGCCCACGTAGTTGGTCATGATCTGCTGCATTTCCTTGTAGTCCTGCGTGATCAGGGCCATCTCCTCGGGCACGGCCGTGCCTTCGTAGTCCCATGCCGGGATGTCGCGCTGAAGCTCGATCGAGTCGATGACCGAAATGGCGTGACGAGCCGCCGCGTCGGCGTAGACGGCCGCCTCCATCATCGAGTTCGACGCGAGCCGGTTGCCTCCGTGCAGTCCGGTCGACGAGGCTTCGCCCAGCGCATACAGGCGGCGGATCGACGATTCGCCGTTAAGGTTTACCTTGATGCCTCCGCAGCAGTAGTGCGCGGCCGGGACGACGGGGATCATGTCTTTGGTCAGGTCGATGCCGATCGACAGGCACTTCTTGTAAATATTCGGGAAATGGCTCATCACCTCTTTCGGGTCCTTGTGCGTGATGTCGAGGTAAACGAACTCCTCGCCCGAGATCTTGAGCTCGTGGTCGATGCTGCGGGCTACCACGTCGCGCGGGGCGAGCGATCCCATCGGGTGGTACTTCTGCATGAACTCCTTGCCGTTCTGCAGCCTCAGCAGGCCGCCGAAGCCCCGCATCGCCTCGGTGATCAGAAACGACGGGCGCTCGCCGGGATTGTAGAGCGAGGTGGGGTGGAACTGGATGAACTCCATGTTCTCGATCACGCCCTTGGCCCGGTGCACCATCGCCACGCCGTCGCCCGTGGCTACGGACGGGTTGGTCGTCGTGTGGTAGATATTGCCCACGCCGCCGGTCGCCATGACGGTCACTTTGGCCAGCACGGTGTATATTTCGTGCTTCTTGAGGTTCAGCACGTAGGCTCCGAAGCAGGTGATGTCGGGCGTGCTCTTTTTGACGAGCCGGCCCAGGTGGTGCTGCGTGAGGATGTCGACGGCGAAATGGTGCTCGTAGATGTCGATGTTGTGGTGGCGCTTGACGCGCTTCGTCAGGGCGCGCTCGATCTCGTGGCCGGTCAGGTCGTCGTGGTGCAGGATGCGGTGCTCGCTGTGCCCGCCCTCGCGGTTCAGGTCGTACCGTCCCGACGCGTCCTTGTCGAACTTGGTCCCCCACTGAATCAGCTGCTTGATGACCGAAGGGGCGCGCGTAACGACCTGCTCGACGGCCGCCGGGTCGCAGATGCCGGCCCCGCAGACCATCGTGTCGCGGATGTGCTTCTCGAACGTGTCGGGCTCGTACATGACCGAGGCAATGCCGCCCTGCGCATAGTCGGTGTTGCACTCGCCCAGCTCGCCCTTGGTGACGATCGTGACCCGACCGTATTCGGCCGCTTTCAGCGCAAAGCTCAGTCCGGCGATGCCGCTGCCGATAACCAGAAAATCCGTTTCGATGTTCATATACCTTATAGAATCAGCTTCTTGAATTCCTGCTCGCTTCCCGAAAAAACGTTCCGGTCGACCTTTCCCCGAATGCCCGGCAGCGAGTGCGAGTCGGTGTGCTGCCACAGATGCCACTTCACGGACGGGCAGCCCCGGTAGTCGGCGATCCACAGCGTGTACCGGTCGGGGCTGAACTCTTTTTTCAGGTAAGTATCGTAGAAATGGGTCGAGCAGTAGATGATCGGGTCGGCGCCGTAGTACCGGCGGATTTCGTCGCAGAACGCCTTCGCCTCGCGCACGGACCGTTTCGGGTCGGTCATGAAGCGGTGCTGCTCGATATCGAGCACCGGGAGCAGGTTGCCCTTTTCGAGGCGGGCCGTGCGGATGAAGTTGCGGGCCTGCTCGCGGCCCGGCGTGCGGTGCCCGAAAAAGTGGTAGGCGCCCCATGTGACTCCCGCTCTCTCGAGCTCGCGGCGGTGCCGGTCGTAGGTCGGATCGACGATCAGCGTGCCCTCCGTAGCCTTGATGAATACGAACCAGGGCTTTTCGTGCTCGACGACCTTCTCCCAGTCGACGTTCTGCTGGTGGCGCGAGACGTCCAGTCCCCAGACGGGAAAGTCGTCCGCGGTTTTCTCGCGGCATGACGCGAGCGCCGACAGCAGTAGCAGGAAAAAGAGACCCCTGACGTTTCGCATGGACAAATGAGGTTACGCAAGGCGCAAAGTTACAAAACAGTTTCGGTTTTTACGTTTCGTCGCGTCGTTTTTCTCCCGAAACGACCGAGATGCCGCTGCGCGGAATGCCGTGTGCATGTCCGGAATCAATGTTTCCGTGGGCCCGGCGCTCGTTCGGCTTTTGTGGAATTTATCGGACGGAATGCGGACCGGCCGGCCCGGTGCCGTCGCATTCCCGCATCGGGCGCGCATGCGGGCAAACCCGGGCGCGCATGCGGCGGGCGGCGGTGAAAACGCGACCACCGGCTGCGATGCGCTTGCCGTCTTGATCCGGATCGTCTAGGAGAAGGTTTTTTCGGTCCGTTATTGTTATTTTTACCGATAAAAACGGTAGTTTTGCAGTCCGGGCGTTTCATAGCGTCCGGGCCGGTGTTTCGACCTGCGTTTAACTAACGATCCCGTAGATGATGAGAAAGCTCGTGTTTTGTTTGGCCGTGTGTTCGGCATGGGTTACGCAGGGAGTGTGCGGCAGCGGCGTCGAAATGCCCGCATTGTCCGACGACAGCCTGACCGTCGATATGAACGAGGTGGTGGTCACGGCGACGCGGACGCCCCTGCCGCTGAAGAATACGCCGGTCATTACCCGGGTCATCACTTCCCGCGACATCGAGCGCAGCGGGGCCGTTACGCTTCAGCAGGCGCTCGAGCGGGAGCTGGCCGGCGTGGAGTTCCATCAGGCGGGCTACGGCTCGTCGCTGTCGTTTCAGGGGCTCGACTCGCGCTACGTGCTTTTCCTGCTCGACGGCGAGCGGATCGCCGGAGAGACGTACGGCAATATCGACTACTCGCGCATTCCGCTTTCGATCGTGTCGCGCATCGAGGTGGTGCGCGGCGCCTCGTCAGTCCTGTACGGATCGAATGCGATGGGGGCGGTCGTCAACGTCATAACCAAAGAGCCCCGTCATAAGTATGAAGTCACGGCTTCGCTGCGATACGGCACGCCCTACCAGCGCAACGGCGGCGACTCGCTGGCGGAAAACGCGTCGGCGAGGGACTCGCGCGAGTATCGCAACAAGCTCGATCTGCCGAACCTGAATGCCGACATGACGTTCGGGGTCAATCTGGGCAAGTTCCGCTCGCTGACCGCCGTGGCCTATCGCACGAGCGACGCCTACAGGCTGGTCGGCACGCGCGACGAGGTGCGCCATTACAAGGAGCTAAATATCATGCGCCCGAAAATGAACGGCTCGCGTCCGGAGATGGACCCTTCGACCGGCATGCCCGTGTTCGTCATCGGGCGGACCGTCGCCGACACGACGATCAGCGTGGGACCCGATTCCCGGGGACTGAGCGTCAGCGGCTGGCGCGACCTGAACCTCAGCCAGCGGTTCGACTACGAGCTGTCCGACCAGTTCCGGTTCCAGCTTTCGGGAAGCTATTTCGGCAAGAAGCGGTTCGATTTCAACGGCAGCATTCTCGACGAGAATCCGCTGTCGAACAACAGCAAGCCGTGGACCTACGAGTCCTACAGCGGGTACAACGTCAAGGCGCTGATGGAGCACTCGCCCAACGAGCGCAACAAGATTTACCTCTCCTACGTCCGGGACGAGTATTTCCGCGATTTGGACAGCCTGTCGGGAGTCACGGTCCCCAAGCAGCGCCACACCTACAACGTGCCCCGGCTGCTGTGGACGCTCGACGCGGGTAGCGCGAACCGGCTGACGACGGGCTTGGAGTGGGTCAACGAGCAGCTTCGGTTCGACATGAACCCGTCCGGGTACGACGACCGCAAGAGCATGAATACCGGCTCGCTTTACGTGCAGGACGAGATTCTGAGCGGCCGGCCGCTCAGCTTCGTCGTCGGCGTGAGAGGCGATTACAACAATCATTTCGGCTGGAGCGTAACCCCGAAGCTCTCGGCCAAGTACGCTTACCGCGATTTCTCGCTTCGGGCCAACTACGCCAGCGGCTACAGGACTCCCTCGCTCAAGGAGATGTATATGGACTTCACCGTTCCGATTCCGGGCCAGACTTCCGTCATCCGGGGTAACGACCGGCTGCGTAGCGAGAGCAACCATTACGTTTCGCTGACGGCCGAGTACAACCGCAGCGGGTTGAACCTGTCGGCTACGGTCTACAACAGTTATTTCCGCAACAAGATCGACGTGCGCGGGCACATGGAAGGGACGACGACCGTTCTGCAGTACGAGAACATCCGGCGCAGCGAGTTCAGCGGTCTCGAGTTGATGGGTACGCTGCGGGTGACGACCGGCCTGTTCGTGAGAGCCAACTACAACTATGTCTACCAAAGTGACGACGCGCCCGAAAGCTCGACGCAATACATATTCCCGAGCCCTCATACGGCCGTGTTTCAGGTCGAATACGGCTTCGACGTGCGCAGGTACCGCATCGGCATCGACGCGACGGTCCGCTACGTGGGAGCTAAGACTTACGAAGATTTCATGCCGATCGTGAATCTCGACTTCCAGTCGATGCAGAACATGAAGTATTGGAGCGGGACCTATACGGCCCGTCATAAGGGATACGCCGTGTGCAACGCGGCGGTCAATGCGTCTCTGCCCGAGGGTATGACGCTGACTCTCGGCGTGGACAATATCTTCGACCATCGTCCCTCGGTCGTCAACTTCAACTCCGACATCACGGCCCGCCGCAACCTGTTCGTCCGGCTCGCCTACGCATTCGGGTGCGATTGACCGCTCGGCGACATCGGGCGGAAACGGGCGGAGTCTTTCCGCTCCGTGTCTGCGCATTCGCTCCGGTCTTGCTCAGGGTGCCGGATCGTTTGGCCTGGGCGTGATCCGGTCGGCCGTTTTATTGTCGGATCGCTTGTCGCGGCGTTTTTTGTCTGTAATTTCTCTCCGAAAAGCCGGAACAGTCCGTCGTCTTACCGATGGTACCGGCGCGGGAGAAGACGGTATGCTCCCGGTCGGAACGCGATATGCCGGAACCCGACGATCCTGCCGAGAAACGTCCGCCGGCGGTCGGATTACGCATCGTTGCTCGCTCGCGGGGGAGGGTATGCTGGTAGTGCCGCTCCGTCTTTCCTTGTCTTGGACTTTTGTGTTTTCTTTTTCATCCTCTTGTTTCATAGAAATCGTCTGTGCCGATTTCCGTGCTCCGGTGCATCTATTTTACTTCCGGTCCTCGATTTTCGATGCTTTCGGTTTTTCCGCATGAAGTTTCCTTCGGCGTAGGGAATTTACGGTAGAGGGTTGATCGGACACGCGGCCTGCGGTTGCAAGCCGCGGATATGAAAATTTCGGTTACGAGTGCGCTTGGTACATCGAGATAATAATTGCCTACCGCGAAAAATTGTTCTGGCGGGCTGTCCGGAGTACGGCTCGGAACGGAATCCGGTTCTGCCGGGGCGGGTCCCCTTTCGTCGGCGGTTCGGGCTGCTAGATTGGGCCGGATACGGCGAGGCACGAAACGTGCGATGCGAAACGGGCACTTTTTTTGCTCGCTTCACCGCGTCACTCAAAATCCGGCTTATGAACGATTCGGCTTCGCTTCCTCAGTCTTCCTCCCCGGCTTCCGCTTCTTCCGTCTCGGCGGACGATCCGCGCCGGCACGGGCTGCGACGGGACATAAAGAGTATTCTGAACGTGCTGGTGCTCCTAGGTAGCATCGTCGTGATCGTCAGCCTTTCGCTCGAGGTGTTTCACGGTGCGGCCGAGAGCTATTACCGGCTTTACATGCGCGTGCAGTTTTGGGTCTGCATCGTGTTTCTGGTCGATTTCTTTTACCGTTTTTTCCTGAGCCGACGCAAGTGGAGGTTTTTCTTCGGCAACCTGATTTTTCTGCTCGTGTCGATACCTTATTTGAATATCGTCGACGCGTTTCATCTGAGCCTCTCGGCCGAGGCGTATTATCTGATCCGCCTGATGCCGCTGGTGCGGGGCGGGTACGGGCTGGCCATCATGGTCGGATGGATCGCCCGGAACCGAGTGACCAGCCTGTTGATATCCTACGTGCTGATGATTTTCGCGCTGAGCTATTTCGCCAGCCTGGTATTCTACTCGCTCGAGCATGCGATCAATCCCATGGTCACGTCCTATGGGAAGGCCCTTTGGTGGGCGTTCATGAACGTGACGACCGTCGGGTCGAACATCGTGCCCAAGACCGCGACGGGCGAGATACTCTGTGTCGTGCTCGCCGCGGCGGGCATGATGCTTTTCCCGATTTTCACGGCTTATATTACGGCTCGCTTCCAGCCTCACAGACAGAGAAAGCAGGGCGACGATACGCCGGTCGCATGAACCGAGGTCCGGCTCACGGAATAAGCGTGCCGCCCTCAGTCCTCTGTGAACGGAACTGAGGGCGGCGACATGGCGTAAGGGCGATGGCTCGGGACCGTTTCCCGAGCGGCCGCGGGACTACGCTTTCAGCGCGCGGATCTGCTGCGGGCCGATCTGGGTGAAATCGTCGATCAGCAAGTCGTAGTCCGACAGGTCCTCGCGGCGGAACGTCGTGGCGACGCCGATCACGGACATGCCGGCCCTGCGGGCCGCCTCGATGCCGACCGGGGCGTCCTCGGCCACGATGCACTCGGCCGGATCGAGACCCAGCTTGCGGGCGGCGAGCAAGTACACCTCCGGATCGGGCTTGCCCCGGCTGATCATATCGCCGTTGGCGATCGCGTCGAAATACTCTGCGATGCCGCAGCGCTCGAGCACGAAGTTGACGTTCGGCGTGTTGCCCGACGAGCCGAGACCGACCAGAAAGCCGTCCGCCTTCAGGGCGCGGAGAAAATCCACCAACCCCCGGGTCGGGGCGATCGTCCGCTCGAAGATCTCGCGGTAGGTCTCCTCCTTCTCGCGGGCGATCTGCCGCCAGTCGGTCCGGCGGATCACCTCGGGCATCAGCCGTTCGAGGATCAGGTCGTTGGTCATGCCGAACGACGGCATGAATTTCTCCCGGTCGAACGGGACGCCGTACTTACGGCAAATGATTTCGAACGCCTCGATGTGCGCGTCCCGGTTGTCGACGAGCACGCCGTCCATGTCGAAGATAACTCCCTTTATCATGGCTTTTCCTGTTTTTTCGCCGCAAAGATAGTCCTTTTCGGCGATTCCGGACAACCGTTCCGGCTGCCCCGCCGCAGGATGGTTGCGTGTCCGCGGCGAATTGGCTATCTTTGCATAACCCATACCACAGAATTACGCCATGAACGCGATACCGGAAAAAACGATCGAGCGCCTGAGCGAGTACCGCCGCACGCTGCTCGAATGCCACGCCCAAGGCATCCAACACATATTCTCGCATGTGCTGGCCGGCATACACGGCATTACGGCCGTGCAGGTGCGGCGCGATTTGATGCTGATCGGCTTTCAGAGCGATACGAAAAAGGGATACGACGTCGAGGTGCTGATCGAGTTCATCAGCTCGATCCTCGACGGAAAGAACGTCGTGAACGTCGGCGTAATCGGGATGGGGAACCTGGGACAGGCGCTGACCAAGTATTTCAACGGGCGTCGCTCGAAGCTGCGCATCGTCGCGTCGTTCGACGTCGATCCTCAGAAAGTCGGACACCGCATCGACGGGATTCCGTGCTGTCCGATGGCCGATTTCGAGGAGCTGGTGCAGAAGCACGACATCAAGATCGTGATTCTGTCGTCGCCTACGTCGATCGCCTCGCAGCTCGTCGTACCGATCATCAATGCCGGGATCAAGGGCGTGCTGAATTTCACGTCGATGCCGCTGAACTTCCCGCGCGGGATTTTCGTCGAGAACTACGACATCACCACGCTGCTCGAGAAAGTGGCCTATTTCGTCAAGGAGGCCGAGGAAAATTCCGATTCGTCGTCCGAATAGCCAGAGACTATGCTGATTCACCGCAATTTCGACAGCCTGCCCCCGATTCGCCGCCCTGCCGCTACGATCGGCTCCTACGACGGAGTACATGCGGGACATCGGGCCATTCTGAGCCGGATAGCGGACATCGCGCGCGAGCGGGGAGGGGAGAGCGTCGTGGTGACGTTCGATCCGCATCCCCGCTCGGTGGTGGGAGGCGCGCCCGTCATGCTGCTCAATACGTTGCGCGAGAAGCTGGCGCTGCTCGCCGGCACGGGGATCGACCATGCGATCGTCGTCGATTTCACGCCCGAGTTCAGCCGTCTTTCGATGGAGGAGTTCGTGGAGCGCGATTTGGTCAGGCGCTTGCGCGTCGATACGCTGCTGGTAGGGTACAATCATCATCTGGGACGCGACAAGCGGGGAGATTTCGGCTCGCTGTCGGAACTCGGCCGACGCTCGGGCTTCGATGTGCGGATGATGCCCCGGCAGGATGTCGATGCGCGCAAGGTCAGCTCGACGGTAATCCGGGGGCTGGTGGCGGGGGGCAATCTCCGCGACGCGGCCCGCTGTCTGGGCGCGCCCTATTTTCTGAGCGGTCGCCTTGCCGCCGGCGGGACGATACTCGGCGTGGAATCCGGTAAGCTGTTGCCCCCGGCGGGGGAATACGCCGTGCGGGTAGGCCGGGACTTTTCCGAAGGGGGAGAGGATGCCCGGCTTGCGATCGGACCCGGCCGCGCTCTGCGCCTGTATGGCGGGGAGGGACGCTTGGTCCCGGGAGACACTGTCGTGACGTTCGTGTGATTGTGTTTTGCAAGGCGGTCCGCGGGGCTGCTGCCGATCGTATACCGATCCGGTAAGCTATCGCGCACAAGAATGCCTTGGTCTCAAGACTCATAGCTGCAATGGAGGAGACTGCTATTCGCAGTCGGAATCGGTGCGCCGGAGGGGATTTATCCCGTCTGTTGAGCCGCGCGGAAATAAAAAGGCGCGACTGACGCATGGCTCAATCGCCACAAAAGCGATTAGCCGTATCCCGTCGTATCATACGGGCCTGCCCGCACCCGTACCGAAAAGAGCCTTCGGATATCGGTCAGAAGCGGGGACTGACGGTGCGCTGTATGTTGCGTGCCGGCGCGCTTTCGGCGGCGGATGTCGAAATCTCGGCAAAATGACGGGACGGGCGTTGCAATTCGTCGGAATTTTATTAATTTTGCCCAAATTTTAATATCCCAAAACCATGTCGTTCCTTGAAGATAAAATTCAGACCGAGGGCCTGACTTTCGATGACGTACTTCTGATCCCCGCCTACTCCGAAGTGCTGCCGCGCGAAGTCAGCATCGTTTCCCGCTTTTCCCGCAACGTTCAGATCAACACGCCGATCGCTTCGGCGGCCATGGATACGGTGACCGAGGCCGAAATGGCGATCGCCATCGCTCGCGCCGGGGGTATCGGGGTGATTCACAAGAATATGACGATCGCCGAGCAGGCGGCCCAAGTCCGCAAGGTGAAGCGCGCCGAGAACGGCATGATCTACGATCCGGTCACCATAGGCAAGGACAATACGGTCGGCGACGCGTTGCAGCTGATGAAGGAGAATCGCATCGGCGGCATTCCGGTCGTTACGCCGGAAGGCGTGCTGATCGGTATCGTGACCAACCGCGACCTGCGTTTCCAGCGCGACATGTCGCGCCGCATCGAGGAGGTGATGACCAAGGAGAATCTGATCACGACGCATAATCCCGACCTTCAGACCGCTTCCGATATCCTGTTGCAGAACAAGATCGAGAAGTTGCCGGTGGTGGACGCCGGGGGCCGTCTGATCGGCCTGCTGACTTACAAGGACATCACGAAAGTGCAGGCCAATCCGAATGCCGCCAAGGACGACAAAGGGCGCTTGCGGGTGGCCGCCGGGGTCGGCGTGACGTATAATACGATGGAGCGCGTCGGCGCGCTTGCGGAGGCTCAGGCCGACGTGATCGTGATCGACACGGCTCACGGCCATTCCAAAGGCGTGATCGACATGCTGCGCCGCGTGAAGAGGGAGTATCCCGATCTGGAGGTAGTCGTCGGCAACATCGCTACGGGCGAGGCTGCCAAGATGCTCGTAGCTGCCGGGGCCGACGGAGTGAAAGTAGGCATCGGTCCGGGGTCGATCTGCACGACGCGCGTGATCGCCGGCGTCGGCGTGCCCCAGCTTTCGGCCATTTACGACGTGGCCAAGTCGATCGCCGGCTCGGGCGTTCCCGTGATCGCCGACGGCGGACTGCGCTATTCGGGCGATATCGTCAAGGCGATCGCCGCCGGAGCCGACGCGGTGATGGCCGGGTCGCTGCTGGCCGGCGTCGAGGAGTCGCCCGGCGAGACGATCATCTACAACGGTCGCAAGTTCAAGTCCTATCGGGGCATGGGCTCGCTCGAGGCGATGCAGCACGGCTCGAAGGATCGCTATTTTCAGGATATGGAGGACGATGTCAAGAAGCTCGTCCCCGAGGGAATCGCCGCCCGCGTGCCCTACAAGGGTACGCTGGCCGAGGTCGTCTACCAGATGGTCGGCGGCCTGAGGGCAGGCATGGGCTATTGCGGCGCGAAAGACATCGAGGCGCTGAAGAAGGCCCGGTTCATCCGGATCACCAATTCGGGCATGCTCGAAAGCCATCCGCACGACGTGAGCATCACGCGCGAGGCGCCGAACTACAGCCGGGGCGAGTAACCGGAATATCGCTCCCGGTCCGGTCGCTGTCGGGAACACATGGCGGTCGGTCGCCGGATTGTCCGTGGCTGTCGGAGCGGCGGAGAACCGGGCGAGATTGCCGTTTCGGCCGGCGGGAGCCGGGCTTCCCGGCAGACCGGTTTCTCAAGGGCAGGCTGTTCGGGCCATGCCGCAGGCGGATTGCTGTTCGGCAGAAGCGCGCAGCGTTCACGGGACAGTCGCTCCGGGTGCAAGGAGAGACGGCCGGCGACGACCGGTACGTATGTTGTCCGGCCGGTAGCGGCCTATGCTCGGCCGGTTGAGCTTCCGGCCATGAAAAACGATAACCGATAACCGGGAAGCGTCGTGGCGGCGGTTCCCCTTTTGTCCGATAACGATGATTACCCGAGACATTCCGATTCGCGTGCGCTATTACGAAACCGACTGCATGGGTTTCGTCCATCATTCCAACTATGTGCGCTATTACGAGACGGCCCGTACCGAGATGCTCCGCGAGCTAGGCATGACCTATCCCCAGTTGGAGGCGCAGGGAATCATGTTGCCTGTGATCGACGTTCAGAGCCGCTACGTGTCGCCGGCTTTCGACGACGATCTGCTGACGGTCCGGGTGACGCTGGCCGAGATGCCGAAGGTGAAGATGCGCTTCGATTACGAGGTTTTCCGCGAGAACGGGGAGCGGATCAATGCGGGCTCGGTGACGCTGGCGTTCATGAACGCCGCGACGAGACGGGCCTGTCGGGCTCCCGGCTCGTTTCTGGAGCGGCTGAAGCCTTATTTTTAGTCGGGCAGACCGCTTCCGTGCAGCTCGTGCCGTAAAGCGGGACGGAAGGCGGCGCTATGGCCGGTCCTTTCCGTCCTTGTTTATGCGGCAGGCTCCGGCGGTCCGGTTGACGTTGCAATGATCTGATCGGAAGCGGTTTCCTCTTTTCGGTCGGATCTCCCCTTTCGCCGCATGCCGGCCGCCGAGCGGTCTCGTATGCCGCCGGACGGGCTGTCGGACTGTCGGCGGCTATAGTTCCATTCTGAGCCGAACCATGTCCCGGCACTCGATTCCGTTTTCGTAGATCGGCTCCGGGTAGTGCCTGACGAAATAGTCCTTCTCGATCGACTCGATCGAGAATCCGCAACGTTGGTAAAGGGCCAGTTGGCCGATCCCTGCGTTGCCTGTTCCCACTTCGAGTATACGGCACTTCGCCGCGCGCGCCCTTTCTGCGGCATGGGCGATCAGCCGGGTGGCGATGCCTTGCCTCCGGTACGGCTCTGCGACGCATAGATTGACCAGCTCCATAGTGAAGGGACGGGTCCGCAGCAGGACCGATACTCCGACGGTACGGCCCCCGAGCCGGGCTATGTAGCATGTGCCCCGCGCGATGTAGTCGGCGACGGCCTCGCGCGAGGGATCGGCCTCGTACAGCAACTCATAGGGGATCGGCTCTTGCAGGCCGGCCTGTTCGATCGTCAGGTCGATTTCCATGTTCGCTCCGTTTTCCGCGAAGATAGTCATTCTTGCCGAGTTCGATACCTGAAGCCGGCCTTTACGTATTTGCGGAGGTTTTTCCGGCGAGCTCGCTTTCCCCGCGAGGATGCGCATACCGGCGACCCTCCTGCCAGAGCGGTTGTCCGTCGCGCCCCGTTGCGCGAAAGCCGGGACGGAGCGTCGGCCGGGATCACTCCTTGCCGGGGTCTTTCTTACCGGCCGGTTGCTTGCCGGGATCGGAAACGGGAACGGGGTCGGCCTCAGCCTCTGTCTCGGCCGGCTCTCCGGCAGGAGCGCTTTCCTCGGCGGGCGAGGCCAGCCTCCGGATTTCGCGGATGCGGCGGATCAGTTCCTCCTGCATCGGAACGATACACTGACGCGCTTGCATCATCCCGACGAACAGGGCCGACCACGAGGCGAGCACCTCGATGACCTGACGGCGCTCCTTCTGCGGCACGTCATTTTTCATCAGAAAGTAGCCGCAGGCCCGGTGTATCGCGGTTACCTGATCGAATGCCGCGTGCTCGTTGAGCGTCGTGAACAGCCTGCTCAATCTTTGGGTCGTCGCATGGAGCTTCCATAGCCATGCGTTCTCGCTGTCGGGATTCTCGGGAGGCGAGCAAAGCCGGTGGGCCAGTTCGAGATAGAATTTCTTCAGATTGTCGTCGGCGACCGCCTGCTTTTTCGCGGAGGCGGCGGAGGCTTTTTTTGCAGTGCTCATGATTGCTGGGTGATTTACGGTTATAGTTTATATGCTATATATGGGATGTTCCTTTGTGCGAGGCGGGGCCGGCTTTCTCGTTCCGAGGCCGGCGACCGTTTCCCTTCTCCGATGCGGAGAGCGGCATACGCACTTTAAAAATATGGAAAAAAGTCGAAATAAAAAAATATCTTGCTGAAAATTCGGAAATTGCATCCTGCCGGGACGCGGGGAGCTTTCCCTGA
The DNA here is from genome assembly GCA_902491835.1 of uncultured Alistipes sp. Classification (GTDB taxonomy): domain Bacteria; phylum Bacteroidota; class Bacteroidia; order Bacteroidales; family Rikenellaceae; genus Alistipes_A. Next base: position 15,332 of record CABUJP010000008.1, read on the forward strand.
CGCATCGGACGAGGCTCCGGCTGCGGAGAGACGCGCCGCTTTCCGCCTCGGCCCGACCGGAGGCTTCGCCGTCCGTGTCAGTCGGCTGAAAGCCTTTGTATGTCAGTTTGTCAGCCTTCGGTGCAGTGGCACATTAATTGTTCTGGCAGAGTCATGTTGAAAATTAATTCGTAAAAGCACATACAGTCATGCAAAACGGCAAAATTGGCGTAACGACCGAGAACATCTTTCCGGTCATCAAAAAATTCCTCTATTCGGACCAAGAGATTTTCCTGCGCGAGCTGATCTCCAACTCGGTGGACGCGACGCAAAAGCTCAAGACGCTCTCCTCGACGGGCGAGTTCAAGGGCGAGTTGGGCGATTTGACGATTCGCGTGAAGCTCGATCCGGACAAGCGCGTGCTGACCGTGTCGGACGAGGGAATCGGCATGACGGCCGAGGAGATCGACAAGTATATCAATCAGATCGCCTTTTCGGGGGCGGAGGAGTTTCTCGAAAAGTACAAGAACCATGCGATCATCGGACATTTCGGCCTCGGATTCTATTCGGCTTTCATGGTGGCCGACAAGGTGGAGATCGTCACCCGTTCCTACAAGGAGGGCTCGAAAACGATGCGCTGGACGTGCGACGGCTCGCCCGAGTACACGATGGAGGAGGCGTCCGAGGAGCGCGGCCGGGGTACGGACGTGATTCTGCACCTGAGCGAGGAGAGCAAGGAATTCGCCGACAAGGGCCGTATCCGGGAGATACTGAAAAAATATTGCAGCTTCCTGCCCGTGCCGATCGCGTTCGGCCAGAAGGAGGAGTGGAAGGACGGCAAGTACGTCGAGACCGGCGAGGACTACATCGTCAACGCCACCGATCCGCTGTGGACCAAGAAGCCGACGGACATCACGCTGGAGGAGTACATGGAGTTCTACCGCACGCTCTATCCGATGGCCGAGGACCCGCTGTTCTACATTCACCTGAACATCGACTACCCGTTCAATCTGACCGGCATTCTCTATTTCCCGAAGATACGGAACAACTTCGAGATACAGAAGAACAAAATCCAGCTCTATTCCAATCAGGTGTTCGTGACCGATTCGGTCGAAGGCATCGTGCCCGAGTTCCTGACGCTCTTGCACGGCGTGATCGACTCGCCCGACATACCGCTGAACGTGTCGCGCAGCTATTTGCAGAGCGACTCGAACGTCAAGAAGATTTCGGGCTACATCACCCGTAAGGTGGCCGACCGGCTGAGCGAGCTGTTCACGCAGCACCGCGACGAGTTCGAGAAAAAGTGGGATGACCTGAAGATTTTCATCGAGTACGGCATCATCACCGACGAGAAGTTCGCCGAGAAGGCCGCCGACTTCACGCTTGTGAAGAATACCGACGGCAAGTATTTCACGCTCGCCGAGTACAACGCGCTGGTCAAGGAAAACCAGACGGACCGTCACGGCAACGTGGTCTACTTATATACGACCGATCCGGTCACGCAGAACGCATTCGTCGAGGCGGCTCGCGGCAAAGGGTACGATGTGCTGGCGATGGACGGCCAGCTCGACAGTCATTTCATCAGTTGGTTCGAGAACAAGAACGCCGGCACGCGCTTCGTGCGCGTCGACGCCGATGTCGTCGAGCGGCTGATCGACAAGGAGAGCGATCTGAAAATGGCGCTCAGCACGGCTCAGCAGGACCTGCTCCGTCCGGTGTTCGAGTCGCAGCTTCCTCCCGAGGAGAAGGTCCGTTATACCGTCGCCTTCGAGCCGATGGACGAGAGCCGTCCGCCGGTAGTCATCACCCAGAACGAGTTCATGCGCCGGATGAAGGACATGGCGGCGATGGGTGGCGGCGGCATGCAGTTCTACGGGCAGATGCCCGATAACTTCAATGTGGTGGTCAACGGCAATCATCCGCTCGTGGCCGAGATTCTCGGCGAGGTCGAGAAGAGCTACGGAGACCGTCTGAAGACGATGAACAAGAAACTCGACGCGGCCTTGTCGGAGCAGAATGCCATAGAGGAGAAGCTCAAGGACAAGAAGCCCGACCAGCTGACCGAGGAGGAGAAGAAGTCGCGCGAGGAATCCTCGGCCAAGGTGGATAAGCTGCGCGGCGAGCGGACGGCCCGCCTGACTGAAATCGGCAAGGAGAACAAGCTCGTCAAGCAGGTGATCGACCTGGCCTTGCTGTCGAACGGCATGCTCAAGGGCGAGAACCTGACGAACTTTATCCGTCGCAGCATCGAGCTGATCGAAAAATAGCCGTCGGTCTGCCGCCGGAACGGCGGGGCGGGGCATTCGACCGAATGCCCCGCCCTCGTTGTTTTTATCTGTCAGCTCGGGACTGTTCGTCCGGGCGCTGCCGCTCTTTCGCTCCGCTACGGCCGTGTGTCGGACGGGTTTCCGCTATCCTCGGGCCGAGGATGCGACGGTCCGGTAGGCGGCTGTCCGGACGATTCTTTCCGTTCGATCGTTTCCCGGCGGAGACCGACGCCTTTTGCCGGGAACGGAAACGGTCCGGTCGATGTGCGCCGTACGGCGAGATATGCAAAAGAGCGGACCGAATTTCTCCGAAAGAGAATCAGGCCCGCTCTTTTGCCGTCGGAATACTATGAACGGCGACCGGTAGCGGATGCGGATTGCATGCGCTGGCCGCGCCGCAGAGAGAAATTCCGGGGAGAATCCCGGTCCCGGTAGCGGCTTTTTAATCCAGCGTGAAGGAGAAATGGTCGTAGGGTGCCGTGCGGAGCGATATGCCGACCGTCGAGGGAATGATGCCCAGCAGCGGAGAGAACGTATGTACGGTGACCGTCCGCCCGTCGGGATGAAACTCGAGCACGCGCAGCCAGCCGTCGCCTCCGTTTCCTTCCCAGCCTCCTCCTTCGGCCTGTGCGTTGAACATCATCTGGTGTACGCTGCGTCCCGCGCGGTTCTTGTCCGTGCGGAAGCCTACGTGTCCCCGGTGGCTCATGTCGTCCACGACATGGCCGCACAATACCATCGACGAGTTAGCCGAGGGCTCGATCAGTTCCCGCCACAGCGCGTCTCCGAGCGTGACGTCGGTCAGGGTGGGGTAGTCGTTCTGCGAGATCAGGCTGTTGCCGAGCACTTCCGAGTTCATGTAGCCGTGAGTGAGCCAGACGACCCGGTGGTTGCGGTACTCGGGACGCGCGACCAGTTCGCGGGCGGCCTCGACGATCGCGCGGCGCGGCTGAAACTCGAGCGATACGATCAGATAGTTTTCGCCCGTCGGCGCCTTGAACTCGTACCATGCGTTCTCGATCGTCTTGACGCCCGCCGCGTTCTCGAACATGCCGGTCAGCAGCTCGGCGTACCGGCTGTCGCGGTTGGGCGGAAAATAGGAGTTCAGCTGGCTGTACCGGTTCTCGGAGCTTTTGTAGCCGTAGTCGTGGTTGCCGGTGCACAGAATGTACGGGATCGTGTCGTCGAGCATGCCGAACGAGCGCGAGACGGACTCCCACTGCTCGGTCGACGGCTGGTTGCCGGGCCAGCCGTCGCCTCCCGACACGGTCCGGAAATTCTCCTCGACCATGTCGCCCGTGCAGAGCACCAGACGGATATTCAGCCGCTCGACGTTATACCGGATCCAGCGCGTCATCACTTCCAGCAGCGGCTGGTTGTAGCCGTACTTGACATAGGATTGCGGGTCCGGCAGCAGCACCATGCTCCACGAGGCGCTGTCCTCGAGCGTCAGCGGTTCGACTTTCTGGGCCCGAGCCGTCAGGCACGGACCGGCCAGCAGGGCAAGAAGCAGGAGAATTCGGATAGGTTTCATTCGTATCGTGTTTTTAAGGTAATCAGCTCGATTTTGTCATGGATCGGGCCCTGCCGGCCTCTGAGAGGGGGCGGCAGGCGGTATTTTCCCGAAAGAAAGAGGTGCCCTCGCTGTCGGCCTGTCGGTCGAGGGGAGAGGATGTCCTCCCGGTGGACATTCGGCTCCGCTCCCGTACCGGAACGCTTGCCGGGAGCCTGAGAGAGCGGAGTCGGGCGACCGTCTGCCTGCGGCAAAGGAAGCGCAGGACCTTTCGACGCCGGCCGTGAGTTTTGAGTCCGCATGGCTGCTCGCGGCTCTGCGATAATTATTTGACCTCGATCGTGTAGTTATTGTTGTAGCATACGAGCGCCCATTCGCCGTTCTCGAACTTGTGGCCGGGGGCTTTCTGCACGAAACGGTAGGGAGTTTGCAACAGCGGTAGCTCGGCCTCGTTCAGATACCGCGCGAAGTCCGATCCGTGCAGCTTGACCGTCCCGACGAAAAGCTTCGTCACGTCGTATCCCCGGTATGCGTAGAGGCTCGAAGTCGGCGATGTAGCGGCGGTCGAAGTTCAGAACTCGCTGATTACCCCGGTCGGCGTGGTACGAAGTGACGTAGCGCAGGTTCAGCTTGAAAAAGAGGTTTTTCTCGATGTTGCGGAACCGGGCCCAGCGCGAGGAGCCGACGACACGGATCGAGGGGTTGAGGACGCTGCGCGCGATCAGGCTGTTCTGGATCGAACTGATGTACGCCAGAATGGCGTCGGTCGTCGTCTCGTCCGACGACAGCACGACGATTACGTTTTCCTTGTCGCCGCTCAGGACGCTCTCCAGCGTGCCGCCTCCCATTCCTTTGGTATAGTGCAGCCGGTGGGCCGAGCCGGGCAGCAGGGGCGCTATTTCCTGCTGAAACTCCGTATCGTTCCGGGCGGCCGATAGGACGATCACGTTGTTCGTGTCCGATAGCACTCCCCTGAGCTTGTCGTACTTCGATGCCGTGCCGGGGGCCGCTTGGAACAGCAGCGAGTGATCAGCGCTCTCGATCGCGCCGAGCGGAGATACGGCCGGGATGCCGTATCGGGCGGCGAAATCGGCTACCGGCGTGAAGGTCTCGTCGTAGACAGGGCCGACGATCAGGTCGGCCTCCCTGAGTTCGGGACGTTGCAGCAGGGCCTGCGTCTCGGTTACCGAGCGGCCCGTGTCGAACAGGTCGAGCCGGGCGGATACGCCGCTGCCTTTCAGGTCGTTCAGCGCGAGCAGGGCTCCCTGATAGAATTCGAGAAACTGTCTGTTCGGAGTCCCGTCGGCCTGCAGCGGCAACAGCATGGCGACGCGCACCGGCGCATTCGCGTCGAACCGCTTGACCGGCAAGTCGCCTGCGGTGGCGCCCGACAGGGGCAGCGTGTCGGACGGGAAGACCGGTCCCGTACCGGGAATGCCCGAATGCGGGTCATTCCCGTCCGGACGCTCGGGCTGGGCGGCGACGGGTATGCGCAGGATGGAGCCTACCTTGAGTCCGTCCCGAAGGTTCGCCTCGTTGTACCGGACGATCGAGTCGACGGGCAGCCCGTATTGCTTGCCGAGCGAGTAGAGCGTTTCCCCGCGTGCGACCATGTGGTGCGTGAAACGGTCCGAAACGCTGTTGAGCGCGTCCTTGTACGATTCGATCTGCTCCTTGATCTCGGCGTGGTCGCTCGACCCGACGCTCGATTTGCGGATGTTGATCTGCTGGCCGATCGACAGGTGCGTGGGATCGAAGCCCTCGTTGTCCTCCATCAGCACGTCGAGTCCCACGCCGTAGCGCTTCGAGATGGAGTAGGCCGTCTCTCCCTGATTGACCGTATGTATCTCGAACAGGCGCTTCTTCTTCCGTTCCGAAAGGGGTCTCTGAGTCTCCTGCCGCACGACGGGAATCTTGAGTACCTGTCCCGTTTGCAGGCCCTCGGCCGTGTGCGGATTGTTGCGGCGGATCGCCTGCTCGTCCGTGCCGTAGGCCTTGCCGAGCGAGTAGAGCGTTTCCCCGGGCTCGACCGTATGCACGTAGTAGCTTTCGCCTGCGATCGTGACGACGCTCTCCGACTTCCGGGTTTGCGCGCGGGCCCACGAAAGGCCCAATAAGACGCAAAGCAGCAACCATGCTGTTTTTTTCATCTTCGGTTCTATTTTCTGCAAATATAGAAAAAAGTCACGATTCGCCCCTTCTCTCGCCGAGCGTGCGCCTTTCCTCGCGCACTTGGCTGCGTCCGCCCCACGCCCGATGCGGATTTTGCGGGCGCTTGTTTTGCGGAAAGGCCTGTTTCCCGCGTTGCGGCCGTGTGTTCGGGAGAAATACCGTTTCCGGAGCGAGACCGGCGGCGGACAGGTCCGCTATTCGGGACGGGCCGGAGGAAAACAGGTTTCCTGCGCTTCCCGCCGATTCGGCAGAGTTATGACGCGCCCTTCTCTGAGTCGGTCAAGGAATCGTCCCTTCCTGCCTCGCGGGATATGTCCTGCTTAGGCGAATCGGCGACCCGGTCATATACTTTCCTGTACCGGCCGTCGAACCCTCCGTATCTCCGGCCTCCCGGTATGAAACTCCTTCCGGCAGAGGGAATTTAGGGTAAGGAGCCTGATCGGATGCGCGGCCTGTGGTTGCCCACCGCGACCGGCGGATAGAAAACTCCCCGGTTGCGGGCGCATCAGTATGCGGAAGTATGTGATTGCTGTCGGTGACGGCCGGTCTTACTCTTTGTTGTTGAGCTCGCGCAGGCGGATCGCGGTGATGACTTTTTTCGTGTAAAGAGGAAAATCGCCGTTCATCATCCATGCATAGTAACTCGGTTCGGTGCGGAATACCTCAGCTACCGAGCGTCCCTTGTGCTTGCCGAAGCTGAATACCTCGACTCCTTTCTCGTCGAAGACGATTCTGCCCGCGTAGTCGGCGCACTTGCCGCGCGACGAGAATTCGGCCAGATAATCCACCTCGTTTTTCAGCTCGGGGTAACGGTCCAGCTGCGCGAGCAGCACCTCGTAGGTGGCCAGCGTGTCGGCTTCGGCCGAGTGGGCCTCGTCGAGCTCTTTTCCGCAATAGAACTTATAGGCGGCCACGAGCGTGCGCTGCTCCATCTTGTGGAAGATATTCTGCACGTCGATGAAGCGGCTTTTGCGCAGGTCGACGTCGAGGCCGGCGCGCAGGAACTCCTCGACGAGTACCGGAATGTCGAACTTGTTCGAGTTGTAGCCTCCGAAGTCGCATCCTTCGATGTAGGACCACAGCGACTTGGCGATCTCGCGGAAAGTGGGGCAGTCGGCGACATCCTTGTCGTAGATGTGGTGGACGGCCGAGGCGGCCTCCGGAATGTGCATCTGCGGATTGATTCGGCGCGTCTTGACCTCCTTGCTGCCGTCGGGCATCACCTTGACGAGCGATATTTCGACGATGCGATCCTTGCACGGATCGACACCGGTAGTTTCCAGATCGAGAAAGACGATCGGATTTTTCAGGTTCAGTTTCATTCGTTTTTCTATTGCGGGTCGCCCCGTTGGGTTCAGGCCGTAAGCCGCCGACATCCGGCCCGGTGCCGAAAGGCCGATCCCGGAACTCATGTCTTTTGCTACCGGCTCTCCTGTTTCGTTCCGCCCGATGGTCCGGCTCCGAAATTCGTCCGGCCCGGCGGTCGCGGTCGGTTGCGCGGCCGCACCGGTGCTTTTCGGGAAACACCGGCGACCGAGCGGAAGCTCCGGCAAAAGCGCGGCGGACCGCTGCGCTGCGACGGGTCCTCGGCGGACTTTACGCGTTGATCATCATCGGCATGAGCAGCATCAGCGTCTCGGTGTCCGGAACCTCGTCGTAGACGGGCTTGAACACGCCGGCGCGCGTCGAGTCGGCCAGCTCGACCGATACGTTCTGCGTCTCGATGTTCGAAAGTATCTCGACGAGGAAGGTCGACCGGAAGCCGATTTCGATCGCCTCGCCCTCGTAGTCGCACGTGAGCGACTCCTGAGCCGATACCGAGAAGTCGAGGTCCTGAGCGGTCAGGTTGATCGTATTGGGCTCGATCTCGAACTTGATCAGGTTCGTGGCCTGATTCGAGCAGACGGCCACGCGGCGGATGCCGTTCAGGAGCTCCATGCGATCCACGAGCACCTTGTTCGGGTTGTTGGCCGGAATCACGGCGTTGTAATTGGGGTAGTTGCCCTCGATCAGCCGGCAGACGAGCGTGTGATTTCTCAGGTGGAAGACGACGTTCTTGTCGTCGAACTCCATCCGGATGTCGGCGTCTTCCTTCCCCAGTACGCCCCGAAGCAGGTTGGCCGGCTTCTTGGGCAGAATGAAGGAGGCGGTCGTGCCGGTTTCGGCCGAAGCGGCGTACTTGACCAGCTTGTGGGCGTCGGTCGCTACGAAGGTAATCGCCTGCGGCTCGATGTTGACGTACACGCCGTTCATCACCGGGCGGAGCTCGTCGTCGGCCGTCGCGAAAATCGTCTTGTTGATGCCCGTAAGCAGCAGGTTCGTGTCGACGGAGATTTCCTGCTTCGTCTCCTCACTGAGCGCGGGCTGCGTGGGATAGCTCAGCCCAGAAGTGCCGGGAATGGCCAGCTTGCCCGTTTTCCAGCTGATCTGGATTTCCCACGTCGACTCGTTGGCCTCGATCGTCAGCGGTTGCTCCGAGAACTCTTTCAGCGAATCGATCATCAGTTTGACCGGAGCGGCGATCACGCCCTCCTGCTCCATGCTGTCGACTTTCAGCGTGCCGATCATCGTGGTCTCGAGGTCCGAAGCGGTGATCTTCAGCACGCCGTCCTTGAGCTCGAACAGGAAGTTGTCGAGAATGGGCAGCGTGTTCTTGTTGCTGACCACCTTGTTGGAGGTCTGCAGCACGTTCAGCAGTGCGGTGGAGGATACGACGAATTTCATATGTTATGCGCTTTAATGGTTTGACAATGCGTGCATCGGAATCATGGCACCGGCCGATCGCGCGAAACCGCGCTTCCCCTCGGAAAACGGGGAGCCGCCGGGCGGAAATCCAACTCCAAAGATAGTCCAAATTTTCAGATTCCGGCCAACTTTTCCAAGCACGTTGCTATCATCTTATCAACAAACGGCCGGTAGTCGGTGTCGGATTCGAGCGCGACCCGCTGGGCGATCACCGTGCAGATCGTGACGGCTTCGTGCCCCATCAGACGAGAGAGCCCGGCCAGCGCGGAGCCTTCCATCTCGAAATTCGTGAAGCGGCGGCCGCCGTACTCGAACGACTCGATTTTCTCGTTCAGGCGCATGTCGGCCGGCGCCAGCCTCAGGTAGCGTCCTTGCGGGGCATAGAATCCCGGCGCCGAGGCAGTCATGCCCTCGACGGTGTCCGGCGCGAACAGCTCGGCGAGATAGTCCGAGCATCGGACGAAATAGGGGGTTGCGAGCCGCTTGCTCCAGCCGGTATGCTCGACGAACGCCCGTTCCATTTCCCGGTCGCAGACCGCTTCGCTTCCCTCGTAGAAGTTCAGCAGGCCGTCCAGCCCGACCGATATGCGCGAGAGAATCCGGTCGCCCAGCCGCAGCTCGGGCCGGATCGCGCCGCAGGTCCCCAGCCGGACCAGCGTGAGCCGGGTTTTTTCCTCTTTTTCCGTGCGGGTCCTCAGGTCGATGTTCGCGAGCGCGTCGAGCTCGTTGACGACGATGTCAATGTTGTCGGTTCCGATGCCTGTCGACAGCACGGTCATGCGCTTGCCCGCATAATATCCGGTGGCGGTCACGAATTCGCGGTTCGCTGCCCGGTGCTCGATCCGGTCGAACCGGGAGGCGACCTGCTCGACCCGTCCGGGGTCTCCGACCAGTATGACGGTCCGAGCCAGCTGCTCGGGGCGCAGGTGCAGATGAAAGACCGAACCGTCGGAGTTGACGATCAGTTCGGAAGGAGCTATCGTTCTTGTCATGTTTTTTATGGTGTTTCGGACCGGTTCCGGATCGTTCCGGCCGGCCGGTTGTCGCTGTTTTCTCGGTCGGCCGTTTCCGCGCGGGCCCGGACGGTGTCGTTTTCTTTTTCGGATTTCGGATCGGCTTCCCGTGCGGTGGGGCATCGGAACGACCGCTTTGCACGTGCGAGTTCCCTCCGCCTTGGCCTGCCGCCGCTTTCGTGCGGCCGGGCTTTCCAAGGCGTATCAAAGATAAGCTAAGAACCGGTAACAAGCAAGGAACGGGCCGGGAAATCGTTTCCCGAATCCGCACCGGCGGCCCGCAGGAAAAGCCGGGACGACATCCGGCCTGTCGTCCGTAGTTTTTCGGGGGACAGAGAGCCGCTTGGCTCTTTGCCGGACGTCTTCGGCGGAGACGCTGCCGGCCGGCGTGCCGGCGATATGCGTTCCGGAACTGTCAACCGGGAGCCGGAAATTGTCGGGGCGATGCGGCTGGCGTTCGTGCCGGGTCGGCGTGCCGGATCGTCTCGATATGGATTTCGTTGCAGCCTTGGATATGCCTCTTTCGGCGGGGGCGCTTTCCTCGTTTGCGGGTCCTGTCGAAACGGTCGGAAGCGACCTTTCCCGGGACGATTTCTCGACGGATTTGCCCGGCGTTTCTCCTCGTGTCCCGGTCGGCATTCGGCGAGATGCCGCGCCCTGCCGATTGGGTCGGCGGAGCGGCGGCGACCGGCTGCTCCGAGCGTGTCGGTGGGCATTCCGGGGCCCGGCGGTGCGGTTCCGGTTCTTATGGCCTGCGGTCGTGATACGGTGCGGACCGGATGCTGTGTGGTATTTATTTTCTTTATTCGTTTTGTCGGTATATAGGTTTGTGTAATAAGTGGCCGTTATTCGTCCGAAACCGTTTTCTTTGTAAAAATTATTTAAGTAGGGAGAAAGCATGACACTGATAAAATCCATTTCGGGTATCCGAGGTACGATCGGCGGAGCGCCCGGCGAGAATCTGACGCCGCTCGACCTGGTCAAGTTCACGTCGGCTTACGGCCGGTGGTTGCGGGAAAACTGCGGGGCGGACCGGCGCCTGCGGGTCGTCGTCGGGCGCGACGCTCGCCTGTCGGGCGAGATGGCCGCCTCGATCGTGACGGGCACGCTGTGCGGCTGCGGAATCGACGTGATCGATATCGGGCTGGCCACGACGCCGACGGTCGAGATGGCCGTGACGGGCAAAGGGGCCGACGGAGGGATCATTCTGACGGCCAGCCACAACCCCGGACAGTGGAATGCGCTGAAGCTGCTCGGCCCGCGCGGCGAGTTCCTCAGCGACGCCGAGGGCAGGCAGGTACTGGCTATTGCGGCGGACGACGCCTACGATTACCCCGGGGTGGATGCGCTGGGACATGTCGTCTTTCGCGGCAGTTACGACCGCGAGCATATCGACCGCGTGCTGGCCCTGCCGCTGGTCGACCGCGAGGCGGTTCGCCGGGCCGGATTCCGCGTCGTCGTCGATGCGGTCAACTCGGTGGGAGGAGTCGTGATGCCCGTACTGCTCCGGGAACTGGGGTGCGAGGTGGTCGAGATGAACTGCACGCCCGACGGGAGGTTCGCCCATACGCCCGAGCCGATCCCCGAGAACCTGACCGACATCGCGGCGCGGGTCCCCTCCGAGCGGGCCGATTTGGGTGTGGTGGTCGATCCGGACGTGGACCGGCTGGCTTTGGTCTGCGAGGACGGTACGATGTTCGGCGAGGAGTATACGCTCGTCGCGGTGGCCGATTACGTGCTCTCTCATACGAAAGGGCCGGCCGTGTCGAACCTGAGCTCGTCCCGCGCGCTGCGCGACGTGGCCGAGCGTCACGGCTGCCCGTACTGTGCGGCGGCGGTGGGCGAGGTGAACGTCGTGGCGAAGATGCGCGAGGTCGGAGCCGTGATCGGCGGCGAGGGCAACGGGGGAGTGATCTATCCGGAACTTCACTACGGTCGCGATGCGCTGGTCGGCGTAGCGCTGTTTCTGACTCATCTGGCCCGGGCGGGACTGAGCGCCTCGGCGCTGCGGGCCACGTATCCCCCGTACTTTATTTCCAAGAACAAGATCGAGCTGACGCCCGACATCGACGTGGACGGCGTGCTGTCCGCGATCAAGGCCAAGTACGCCGGCGAGTGCGTGACCGACATCGACGGCGTGAAGATCGACTTTCCGGCCGAGTGGGTTCATTTGCGCAAGTCCAACACCGAGCCGATCATCCGCATTTACAGCGAAAGCCGCGACGAGGCTGCGGCCGAGGCACTCGCGCGCCGGATCATGGCCGATATCCGCGAGGCGACCGGACGATAGCCGGATAAATAGGGCGCGCACGGTCCGGGCGGACGTAACTGGGGAGGATGATTCGGAATTCGAGCGGCTGGCCGGTCCGGGCGGGGGAGTCCGGGAGCGACGGGCGGCCCGGTTCTTTGCACCGGCAGTGTGGTACGAGCCTATTCCGGGCCGTTATCGTACTGTTTCCCGTGCGGAGGATGCTCGGATATCGGCCCGGCGTTTTTTATCGGCGCGTCTTGTGTCTCATACTCGCCGGTTCTTTCGGGCGGATGCCGCTGTCCGCAGGTAGACGCGGTCGGCTTCGCGACTGCTGTCGCGTGTGCCGGACAGTAGGCGATGGGGCCGGGACGGCCGGTTCCGTCCGGCGCTTGGTTTTGTCCGGCGATATCGCAATTTCATACATAATACTTTTGCCGCATGATCACCGATTTCCGACTCAGGGTATTCCGAACGGCTGCCGAGAAGTTGAGCTTCACGCGCGCCGCATCCGAGCTTTTCATTACGCAGCCCGCCGTTACGAAGCACGTCGGCGAGCTGGAAAGGCAGCTCGGCGTGGCGCTGTTTCTGCGCCGGGGAGGAACGATTTCTCTGACTCCGGAAGGCGAACGGCTGCTGGGCTATGCCCGCCGGATCCTGTCGCTTTACGGAGAGCTGAACGAGGCTTTTGCGCCGGACGGAGCCGTGCCCGGCGGAGAGATAGCTCTCGGCGCGAGCACGACGCTGTCGCAGTACGTGCTCCCTGCCGTGCTGTCGCGTTTCAGGAAGCGTTATGCCGACATCCGCGTGACCGTGGCCGACGGTAATACGGAGCGAATCGAGCGTCTGGTCGCCGACGAGCGGATCGATGTCGGCCTGATCGAGGGACAGGCCGCCCGCCCTTCGCTTCACTACGAGACTTTCATGCAGGACGAGCTGGTGCTCGTGACTTCCGCCGGCAATCGTTCGCTGGGCCGCGACGGGATGTGCGCGGCCGATCTGACCTCGGTTCCGCTCGTAATCCGCGAGACGGGCTCGGGCACCCTCGATGTCGTCGAGCGCGCTCTGGCGGCCAAGGGCCTTTCGCTGCGGTCGCTGAACATCGAAATGCAGCTCGGCAGCACCGAGAGCATCAAGCATTACCTGTACGACTCCGGCGCGGCGGCCTTTCTCTCCGTGCAGGCCATTCGGGAAGAGCTGCGCCACGGGCTGCTGCGCGTAATCGGTTTATCCGACTTGTCCGTTACGCGCTGTTTCAGCTTCGTTTCCCTGCGTGGCCGCCGCAGTCGTCTGGTCGATTTGTTCGAGCGCTTCTGCGTCCTTCATGCCCGTTCGGGTAACTGACGCCCCGTTCGTGTCGGGCATGGGATTCAGGCAAGGCTTTTGCCGGCGATCTCGGAAGCATGTCCGGCAAGATTCAGTCGGGGCCGTAACCGTGTCCGTTCGGGAAACGTGTCGGAGACCGCAGGTGTTTCTGTCTGCGGTTGCCGCCCGTGATAAATATGTAAAATTGCCGCCGCTGCGCGAAGATCGTCCGTTGTGCGGATGCCGGGATCGGTTTGGTCCGAGCGGCATGGCGGCCCGGCAGGATCTTGCGTCGGAAACGGCGGGCGGCGGCTTCTTTTTGCCGGAACCGCTTGTGTTTCACCCGTCGGTTCGTTATCTTTATCGCCTGACCAAAACCGAATCTGTTATGGAAAAAGTAAAACGATACATCGACGAGCATCGGGAGCGTTTCGTCGAAGAGCTTTTCTCGCTGCTGCGTATCCCGTCAATCAGCGCCGACAGCGCGCACCGGGGCGATATGGTCCGTTGCGCCGAGCATCTGCGCGACGCGCTTCTTTCCGCCGGCGCCGACCGAGCCGAGGTGATGCCGACCGACGGCAATCCGATCGTCTACGGCGAGAAGATCGTCGATCCGGCTGCGCCGACCGTGCTCGTGTACGGTCACTACGACGTGATGCCGGTCGATCCGCTCGACGAGTGGAAGACCGACCCGTTCGAGCCGATTCTGCGTGACGGACGTATCTGGGGGCGCGGGGCCGACGACGACAAGGGGCAGTCGTTCATGCATGTCAAGGCGCTGGAGGCGATGATTTCGGCCGGCGAGTTGCCGTGCAACGTCAAGTTCATGATCGAGGGAGAGGAAGAGATCGGCTCGGCGAGCATTACGACATGGTGCGCCCGGCACAAGGAGCTCCTTCGTTCCGATGTGATTCTCGTTTCGGATACCAGCATGCTCGGCTGGGACGTGCCGTCGATCACTTGCGGCCTGCGGGGCCTGTGCTATGTACAGGTGACCGTTACGGGACCCGACCGCGATCTGCACTCGGGCCTGTACGGCGGAGCGGTGGCCGATCCGGCCGTCGTGCTCTCGAAGATGATCGCGTCGCTGACCGATGCCGACGGCCGCGTGACCGTCCCCGGGTTCTACGACCGGGTGCGGGAGCTCTCGCCGGCGGAGCGGACGGATTTCGGCCGGGCTCCGTTCTGCGAGGCCGCTTTTTGCAAGAGCATCGGCGTGCGGGAAGCGGCGGGCGAGAAGGGGTACTCGACCATGGAGCGCATCGGCGTGCGGCCGTCGCTCGACGTAAACGGCATTTGGGGCGGATATACCGGCGAAGGCGCCAAGACGATCATTCCGTCGAAGGCTCACGCGAAAATCTCGATGCGCCTGGTACCCGATCAGGACTACCGTGAGATCGGCCGCCTGTTCGCCGAGCATTTCCGCTCGATCGCTCCCCGTAGCGTCCGTGTCGACGTAGAGGTGCTGCACGGGGGCTTTCCGTACGTGTGTCCGACCGATCTGCCCGCCTATCGCGCCGCTGCCCGGGCCGTCGAGCGGACGTTCGGCCGGAAGCCTCTGCCGTACTATTCGGGCGGCAGCATCCCGATCATCAGCACGTTCGAGAAGGAGCTGGGCGTCAAGTCGGTTCTGCTCGGATTCGGGCTCGACCGCGACGCGATCCACTCGCCGAACGAAAGCTACGGGCTCGAGAACTTCCTGCGCGGCATCGAGACGATCGTCTGGTTCTACCGCGAGTTCGCGGCGGGCAGGTGAACGCTGTCGCGCCGGTTTACAAGTCTGGTCATGAAGCTTTGTGAATAAGTTTCGGTCGATTTTTCCCCGACTTTTCTGTTCGCAGGGATACGGATATGTGATAAATTATTAAAGTGTAGCTAAATAAAAAGCTATATTTTGTTGTGAGGGTAAATTTTATTTGGTATATTTACTCCATGCTCTTATCTCGATCTTGTTAAGCGGTTACCGGAACGATGGATTTATTCTATCGGAGCGGGAGGGTACGACCCGGATAGCGCATGGATGCGATCGAATGATTCATGGACACTCTTTGGGGTGAGGCGAATAGCAGCGATGCCATTGATTGCGAATCCCCGTTGTATCGCTTTCAAAAGAGGCGCATTGGTTTGGAAGGGAAGGAATGGGTTGCTGCCCGATGTCCGATTGCCGATGATCGATCCGATCCCGAAATAATACGGACAAAGGGATATGGATTTATTTGGGTGTCGGGAGCGGAAAATGCCATGAAGTTTAACGAGAAGATGCAAGAAACATAAGAGAGGAGGACCTTGTCGGAAATCGGACCAGACGGACGTCCTGCCTGAAAACGAGATCGAATATCATTGCCGGTTAAAATCTTTTTTATGAAAAGAGTACGAATTGCGCTAATGTTGGTTCTTGCTGTCATGCTTGGAGGATGCTCGGGGCAGTCAGGCAGCGATTGTTCAAGTCGAGAGCAGGCTTTGGCCGAGTTTGCATTCTGTCCTCAAGCGCTCGACAAGTATATCTACTTTGAAATGGACGCGTCGGCCGTAGATGCGACAGAACCCGACTTGGTCGTATGGATTGTTAGTAAGGAGAGTCAAATATCCGATTCGGCCGGTTGGGAAAGACTCGGCTCGGTATGCACTCCCGAGAAGCTGCTCGACCTGTATGAAAATAAGGCGGCCGGTTGTGGCGCTAAGGGATTTCAGATGAGTATCGATGCCGCCGACGAGCAGGGATGTCGGCAAGTTTTTCTTCGGGTGTCCGCTGAATAATCTCGAAGGGAAAGTGCCGGGAGTAGATTCGCCTATCGGAATCATGTTGCGATATCCGGTTTAGCCGGATCGATCTTTCTGCGGAAGGTTTCTGTTCATCGTTGGAGCGTCGATCGTCGCCGAACGTATCGCGGCGGCGGACGATGCGCTCCAAGCAGTCGGTCCGCAAGTCGGGATGCCGATGTCGGTCGCATGCGTATCGAAAAACGGAATACGATCATTCTGGAGGCAGCCGCCGTCGTGATGACGGCGGCTGTTGTTGTTCGGACGGAACAGACCGTTTGAAGTCGGAGAGAATCTTTCCGATGCTTATTTCTCCGGTTGGCCGCTTTCTTTATTTCTGTTTTTAGTAAATTCATTCGAATATTGAATAGCTGTCGTAGACGATTCGATATTCGGGTTTGGAGATGGGGTTACTGTCGGATCGACGGGTTCGGGAAAACCGGAAAACGCGTAGAGTCGGCAGTGAAAATGTGTCTTAGTTGTCCTGTCGCTCTGTCTCGGATTAAATTTTATTGGTAAGGCAAGTCGGAAAAACGGGCGTTAGAACCGGTTCGAGGATTGCTCGAAAAAACGGTGAAAGTTCCGAATATCGAAACCGACAAGTTAATTCACTTAGATTGCGGGGGCGGGTGCCCGTTCCTATGGAGACTCGGGTCGCGATGTTGGCCGGGCCTAACAACCGCTCATCGCACGATGTCGGGGTAATTCGTTTGCCATGGCGGATTTCTGTAATGAAAAACCCGGATGATTTTCCCGGCGGTCCCGATCGGGAAATTCTCTTTCACAAGCGGTAAAGATCAGACTTTCGGTAACCGGCACGCGAGTACGGTGTTTAAGAGACGCGCTGACCTGAAATACTTGGGCCAGTGTATGATTACGGATTCGGGAGCGTCTTGTTACTCGAACAGCGCCTCGACTTTCTCTGCGACTTCTTTGGGATCGGGATCGATATCGAACACGTGCGACGGCTTCAGGAAAAACAACTCCTTGCCTTCCATGAAACGCTTCTCTCCGCCTCCGGTCACGTTCAGCATGACGTATTCCTCGGGAGCGATCTTTCCGTCGCGGACGGATTGGATCAGCGTGGCCAGCGCTACGGCCGGAGCCGAGTAGATGTCGACGCCTTCCAGTTCGGCGAACAGCTTTTTGGCCGCGCGGGCTTCGTCGTTCGTCGCGACGAGTATATCTCCTCCCGTGTCGAGCAGCGCGTCGAACAGGCCGCCCTTGATTCCATAGGGGGGCTTGCGGTTCGAGAGTACCTTCGCGTCGATTTCCTCGACGTCGAGCCGGGCCTGGTCGTCGTCGTAAGGGAGCATTTCGCGCGAGCGCGCCTTCCATGCGTCGTACATCGGAACGAAGGGCGCGTTCTGGGATACCATGAGCTTCATCTTGTGGTTGCCGAACCGCCCGTCCTCGATCAGCCGCAGATTGGCTTCCCATGCGGCGATCGCGCCCGTGCCGCTGCCGACGGCTTGAAAGTAATAGTCCGGAATGCGCCCGATGTGCGTGACGGCCGACAGCACGGTCGTCGCCATCCCGTCGCGTCGCGCGACGTTCTTGGCGCCTCCCTCGGCGAAGAACTTGTCCGACTGCAGCGCCATGTCGCTCAACTTGATTGCGTCGTAGTAGTCGGCTCCGTGCCGGGGCGAGATCAGCTTGACGCAGTCGTCGAGCGGAGCCTCGAACCACAGCGCGTCGATATTTTCCTCGGGTACGCTGAGCAGCAGCGGAATATGGTTGTCCGAGCACACCTTGGCGAACGCGCGGGCCGTGTTTCCGGCCGACGCCACGACGAGCACCTTGTCCTTGTGCTTGCCGTTCAGCCGGCCGCAGACCGAATAGGCCTCCGTCTCCTTGAACGAGCAGGTCGTCATGCGCGCCCCGATTTCGGGAAAATATCCGTTGAAAGTGATGTACAGGTTCTTGAGTCCCAGATGCTCGGCGAGCTTGCGGCTGCGGTAGGTGACCGGGGCGCACGATCCGCTGAGCGTCCGCTTGACGGGCAACCAGTCGGCAAAGCGGTAGATACCGTGCTCCTCGCCTTTGGGACGTATCTGTTTCGACTCGTAGACGGCCCGGATCAGCGAGGGGACGTGGCTCTGCTTATCTTCGAGCGTCCAGCCTTCGTCGTCGAAGACGCGTTCCGTGGCGATGTTTTTCAGCTTATACCGTGTGGCGTTGAAATCTTTCATTGGTTCGGTTCGTGTAGCCGGCGGTCCGCTCCGGTTCGTCCGGGGGACCTCCTTAACTCATGCAAAAGTAGGACAATTTTCGCTCGCTGACAATACGAAAGGCTCCGTATCAGGCTCGCAACGACCGTTCGGAGCGCAAAATACGACTTTATACTTATCGTTTCGCCGGGTCGTTTCCGCCTCCTTGATACCCGTTTGCGGAACGGTTGTTGCCGTAGACGAAATTTAAAGTTCGCGTTACCTCGTTTTCGTCTTAAAAAGCGTATCTTGCGAACGACCAATTTCACGGCAGCAGACCATGAAAACACCGAAGACCCTGGACCGCGACCTGAGCTGGATCTATTTCAATCACCGAATCTTGCAGGAGGCCCGGCGCGCGAACGTGCCGCTTTTGGAGCGGCTGTCGTTTTTGGGCATTTACAGCAACAATCTGGACGAGTTCTTTCGCGTGCGCGTCTCGACGATGAAGCGCGTCGCCGAGTACGAGAGCGGCGGCCGTCCCGGCGCGCGCAGGGAGCTGCGCGAGATCAACCGGCTGATCCATGCCTATTCCGAGGAGTTCGAGCAAGCGTTCGCCGGCATTCTGGCCGAGCTGGAGAAGGAGCGTATCGCGCTGCTGGACGAGAGCCGCCTTTCCGATGCTCAGGCTGCCTATGTCCGCGCGGTCTACCGCAACGAGCTGGACAGCGCGACCTATCCGCTGATCCTGACACGGGGAGCGCAGCTCGGCGAGCTGACCGACTCGGGCGTTTACCTGGCGGTCCGTCTGCTGAGGCGTACGCGTACGGGACGCATGGCCCGGGACTATGCGCTGATCGAACTGCCGGTCAAGGATTTCGGCCGGTTTCTCGTGCTGCCATCGAGCGACGGGAGAACCTGCCTGATTTTTCTCGACGACGTCGTGCGGTTCTGCCTGCCGTTCATCTTCGCCGGCCTCGGCTACGAGTCGTTCGAGGCCTATGCCGTGAAGTTCACGCGCGATGCCGAAATGGAGCTTCGCGGCGATGCCGGCGAGGGCCTCGTCGAGAAGGTGGCCCGGGGCGTGAAAAGCCGCAAGCGGGGCGAGCCCGTGCGCTTTGTCTACGACCGGCGGATGCCCGACGAGATGCTGCGCTATTTCAAGCGCAAGTTCGGCATCGACCGGTACGACATCTGCGTCGGCGGCTCGCGCTACCACAACATGAAAGACCTGATGCGCTTTCCCGACGTCGGGCGCGGCGACCTGCGCTTCGAGCCGTGGCCGCCTGCGCCGGTCCCCGACTTCGACACGGCCGACAGTACGCTCGACCGGGTGCGGCGCGGCGACGTACTGTTCCACTATCCCTATCAGAGCTTCTCGAACTATCTGCGCCTGCTGCGCGAGGCGGCC
>CABUJP010000009.1:0-31527 GCA_902491835.1 uncultured Alistipes sp.
GCGGCCAAGGAGGGCAAGGCGATCCGCTTCAATGAAAAGGCGGTCCGTCCGATCGGACGGACGGGCGCCGGAGTCAAGGGCATCACGATCGACGGAGACGACGAGGTCGTCGGCATGATCTGTGTTGAAAAGGACCGCAAAGAGGACATTTTGGTGGTTTCCGAGCACGGCTACGGCAAGCGGACCGATCTGGACGATTACCGGATCACAAATCGCGGCGGTAAGGGCGTCAAGACGCTTCAAATTACCGAAAAGACCGGCAAGCTGATCGCTATCAAGGCCGTGACCGACGAGAACGACCTGATGATCATCAATCGCTCGGGGCTGACGATCCGCATTCCGGTGGGAGACATCCGTCTGGCCGGCCGCGCGACGCAGGGCGTCAAGGTGATCAACCTGCGCGGAAGCGATTCGATCGCCTCGGTGATCGAGGTTCCCAAGAGCGAAGAGCCCGAGTCCGAAGCGCCCAAAGCGGAAGGCGGAAGTGCCGATGCCCCGGACGGACAAACGTCCGGAACCGAAAATATGAACGAATAATACCTTAAAATCATTGAATTATGAAACGTCTGTTATTGTCATTAACCCTTGCGCTGTTCGCGTTCTCCGGTTCCGTAAACGCTCAGGAGACCCGGTTCAACGAGGAGGCCCTTATGAAGAAGCTTACCAAGCTGGAGGCCGACAGCAAGGATGCGAAAAAAGGAGCCAAGGCCGCTACGTGGCTCGAGTTGGGAAAAGTTTACGAGAATGCTGCGACGGGCTTGACCAACGGCCTGTACGTAGGTTTGGACAGCATGACGACCGAGCTCGTCTTTCCGAAGCCCGAGAGAGGTGTGGAGACGATCAACGGAGTTACCTATTCCAAATGGTCGTATCCCGATTTCGACGTTTATCTGGAGAACGGCGTCGTTTCGTTCTGGTCCGTCAAGAAAGTCGTCGTAGAGGACGCGCTGGCGAAAGCTGCCGCCGCCTATACCAAAGCCTATGAGCTGGACAACAGTACGGCCGAGAAAGTCGCCGAGGGTCTGGGCAAGGTAGTGGACGGCTATAAGCAAGACGCCTCGAACTTTTTCGAGCTGCGCCAGTTCATTCCCACCGCCGAAGCTTTTGCCGCCGCCTTCGACCTGCAGCGTCATCCGACGCTCAACCGGATGGATACGGCCAGCTGCTACTACGCCGGCTATATCTATACGCTGGGCAAGAAGTTCGATCTGGGCGAGAAATACCTCAAGGAGGCGATCGACAACGGCTATGAGAGCGAGGGCGACGCCTACTATTATCTGTTCCACAGCTACTACGGACAGAAGAAAATGGACGAGGCCAAGCAGATTCTGCTGGCCGGCGTGACCAAATATCCCAAGAACTCGCAGATACTCGAAATGCTGATCGGCCTGTACGCGGAAACGGGCGAGGATCCTCACGATATCATTCCCTACGTGCAGAAGGGTATTGAGAACGATCCGAACAATCCGGAGCTGTGGTCCGGTCTGGGTCGCGTGTACGACAAGCTGGGCGATAACCAGAAAGCGCTGGAGGCTTTCGGCAAGGCGGTCGGACTGACTCCGGACGACTTCAACGCGAATTTCAACTATGCCTTGATGGTGGTCCGCAGTGCCGACAACATGACGACCGAGTTCAACGGCAAGTCCTTTACGAGCCGCGAGGAGCGCGATGCCGAGATGGCGAAGCTGAACGCGGAATATGCCAAGGCGCTCGCGCCTCTCGAAAAGGCGCACTCGATCAATCCCGAGGAGCCCATTACCATCGAGTTGCTCAAGAGCCTTTATTTCCGCCTGCGCGACGAGTCTCCCGAGATGATGGACAACTTCAACAAGTACAACGAGCTGTTCAAGAGCATGCAGCAGTAGCCTGTTCTCCGACAGGCCGAAGGACCGCTTCACCGGCGGTCCTTTTGCATAAGAATACCATGCTGCCTGTCAGTGTGGTATTCTTTGTTTGTGGAATCTAAAAGGAATGGTTCGGTCAGGGAGTGCGTGTTTCGGTCTGCATTGCCATGCGCTGCCGGATAACTTTTGGCAGAGATAGGCTATATCCTATTTGTAGGCAGGTTGTCCTGCGCTTTCTCCTTTAGATGAGCGACGGTTTATTTCGGGATCTTATCGTGTTTTCGATCGCTGCCGACCGTTGTCAGGCAACCGCGTAACGAGCCGGTGGGTACTGCGCCTGTCATGGCGGCAAAGCGGCGTGGCTGTGTGTCGTCGCAATTCTTTCGAGTCGGATTGCAAGCCGTTCGCTGAGTCTGTACGGCTCGATCGTGTCGGGAGACTATTATGCGCGGTGTCTGCCGGGTTCTCCCGGCGATAAGATCATCGATTCGCGCAAAAACGGAATACCGACCGGGATATCGGAACGAGTCCTTTCGAGGCGTCGTATCCAGGGTTGCTTGTCCTATCTCCGATACGGAGAAAGATCTGTTAGCGGAAATACCGGTTCGCGCAAACCTTTCATCCAGCCGGCAGAACCTTAAACAATCGAATGAAAGAAAATGCTTATGATCGAACTGAGCGAGTTCATCCGACTCGTACGGAATTACCGGGGGCGGTAAAGGCCCATGCGACTTTCGAGACTGTCCGCAGGGAGCGACGGCAGCGGGACATTGACTGCGTGGTCTTTTGTCGGGGCGCCCGTCTTTTTGCTCGCACGCGCCGCCCGGGCATGTTTCCGGAAGCGGCGGTACCGATCGGGCGCTGTCATGTTGTTTCCGAGAGAATCCGAGGCGCTTTCCTCTCGTGCTTTTTGTCCCGATGCTCTTCTCTCGTGCGAGCCCTCCGGTCTGCGGCTCCATGTCGTCAGGTAGCCGTGCTTTCAGGAGCTTTTGTTCGGGACCGAGGCGCATTTTGGGACTCCTGCGGCACGAACTGTACCGTGCCTGTTTTGTCATAATGGATTATTGTCGGCCGTTCGGTCTGTCCCGAAAAAATAAGTATTTAGAAGGCTCCGTAGCATCGTTTTATGGTAGCTTGTAGCTGTCGGGCAAGTAAATACGCTGCGGTACTCCGTCGTAAAAATGGCGGGAAAAAGTATGTTGCTGATTATTCGCCGAAGATGATGTTGTCGTTCAGTAAGCTCGATATGTCGATTCTTATGATGCTCACCCGTAAGTCTCACTATAAATTCATATTACATGAGAATTGCCCAAACATTTTCCAACAAAATTATCGGCCTGACCGGTGTACAGGATTGCGAGCGAATTACCACAGAGTTCAACCGGTTGACCAAAGATTATTACGCGAAGGAAAAATATGCTATCCAGCAGCTTCGCACCTTGCGTCAGATACGAATCAGGCTTTCGCTGACGAAAAAGACTTACGAGATGACCGGTAGAGACGTTGAGGCCGAGCTTGTTATCCGATTGCTGAAAAACGAGGAGGAGATCGTTTTAACGCTTATATCTCAAGCTCGCGGTTCGGATCAGTTGTCGACCGGAGGCAAGCATACGCATTTGAACTGGTCGGGTAAGCTGATTGATTTGGTAGAGGTTGCCTACGGACTCTATGTCAGCCGGTGCGTCAATGGAGGCCGTTGCGATATCAAAGAAATCGTCTTTGCTCTCGAGCAACTTTTCGGCGTCAAATTGCCACATATCTACAATCGGCTGCTGGCCATCCGCAATCGAAAGAACGGACGGACTCCGTTTCTGAAATGGCTCTGCGAGCGTATCGAGCAGGATGCCTATGAAAAGGACGAATAAATAATTTGTGAATGAAAGAGAGGGGGCTACGCTAGTTCCCTCTCTTTCGTTTTATGTCCCGGAGTCTGTCCTTTTTAATGCCTGCATGACGCGATGAGCCTGTTGCGTATATTCCGAACGAAACGAAAAACTTGTAGCCGGTTTTGGCTGCCGGCTTTTGTTCGGTTGCCAAGATCAGCCATTGACTGGCGAGCGCTGATGAATGGCCTCCGGCCCGGTTTCCTGCAATGGCGGGTGCGCTCTTTATGAGATAAAACGATGCGGAAGTCCGCAAAATGTTTCTTTCAGTAGCTTGGGGAAATGGGAAATTCCCGATTCCCGTATTTTTCTGTCGGTTTTTACATAAAAACAGCCGGGAAAGCCCCGGAATGTCTCAGAACGGTAAGTTCGACTGTAGAATACAGGGACGATTTAGATTGTACGAGCCATTGCAATGCTGATAATCCGCGTTCTAAGGAACGATGTATTGCGAAAAAACAGTGTAGTTGCCATGTCGATTCGTTTTCGCTTCCGACTTTCGTACAGCAGTCGCCCGACAAATATTTTACTTACTCAATGCCTTGCGATTATGACACGAATCGTTTCCCGACGTCTTTGCGCTTTTTTGCTATCTGAGTTGCTGGTGGTGCTGGTCATCATCGGGATTCTGGTGCTGATCGCGCATTTGTCTGAGTTATCCCGGCATCGAGATACGCTAATTGATTTAGGATTGATTTCGAGTATCCACGAGTGATGTATCGAAACCTGTACTTGTCAAATCCGTTATTCTAATGGTTTTAATACATGTATACAAAAGAAAAGGATTTTCTAAAAACTTTGTTTTATTTCGATCATAAGGGAAATGAGAAACTTTGGGATTTTTTCGATGCGGAAGTCGCCGTATGGCATAGAGATCAACCCTATGAAAATATTGCTGCGTGGCCTGATAATATTTCGATTTACTGCACTCTCCCGTTTGTCTGAATCCAGAAAATGACTCCTTATCTTTAAAAAACAGACCGCGGACGAGACCGGCTTTTCTATATTCAGACGTATATGATAATTTAAATGACTGTGTTTTTTCTTCTCGCCATACCCGCTTTCTTCGTCTTGACGAGCTCGTACCGGTCGAGCCGCTCGGAGAGCCTCCGAGCGTTTTGCATCCGTAGCGTTTGATACGATACTTGGACATCAGCTTCTTGTGCGCCGTTCCGGTCTGCGAGAGCGGCACTTCGTCTTTCCCCGTGGCAGCCGTCTCGAATGCTTTCTCGAACAGAGGCATGTCCCGGCGGATAAAGTGTTCCGGCGTGTTCGGCTGCAGCTCCGGTTCGACTCCTTGCTGCTGCCCGGCATAGCGGAATTCCCGGCACGAGGCGACCAGCGCTTCCGGCGTCTTGCCCTCTCCGAGCACTGTGAGTCCGGCCTCGCGTATACGCTGGGCCAGCATCGTGTAGTCCCCGTCGCTGGCGGCTATGCAGAAGCAGTCGATCCCACCTCCGTGCAGAATATCCATCGCGTCGCTGGCCGGCACCATGTCGATCGTGTTCTTTTCCGCCGTGTAGCACGGAGTTTCTACCAGCCGGAACGAGTGCACCTGAGCCTCCTGGCTTTTGTCTCGGTCCGGCCGGCTTCGCACCCCGCTGTTCGAAAGCGACTTGTAGCTCGGTCTTCGCGGCGGCTTGTCTGTCGTTGACCGTGATTCCGGTCAGGGTCGAAAATCATGCCTGAGAGACTTTCTCGCTTTGCCAGATATCCTCTTGAGACGCAGTGACTTCGACCGTACTTCCCCCCCCCCTATAACTCAGAATTTCGAAGGAGCTATAGCTATCCGGCTTTGTACCGGATATTGTAAAGAGTTAAAATAAGGTTACTTGTACTTCCTGTCATAGAGAGTGGTAGGATAACGGTTGAGTAGAGGGAGCCGCCATGTTCTGCGCCGTGTTGCTTTGTTGTCCGATCTGTTATTTGGAATCAAAATTTTTGTAGGCTTTTCTCAATAAAGATCGCGTTTCGCGGTCCGTTTTATTTTGGACAAAATTTTGCAGTATAGACGGCGAAAGATTACCTTTGCGGGTAATGCGGCCGAATCCCGCTTGTCCGGACCGGAGGATCGTATCGCCGGGTTTTCAGCATCGTAACCGCAGGTTTCGCACATGGAGAGAAAAGACGACATACTGGACGAAGTCACGAGCGGCGAGTACAAGTACGGCTTCGTGACCGACATCGATACGGAGACGCTCCCCAAGGGTCTCAGCGAGGAGGTCGTTCGGCGAATCTCGCGGATCAAGGGCGAGCCCGAGTGGATGACCGACTACCGTCTGAAGGCTTACCGTCACTGGCTGACGCTCGCTATGCCGCGTTGGCCGCACCTGGATCTTCCGGAAATCGATTTTCAGGACATCATCTACTACGCCGCTCCGAAAAAGAAGCCGCGGTTGGCAAGCATGGACGAGGTCGATCCGGAGCTGAAAGCGACGTTCGACAAGCTCGGCGTACCGCTCGAGGAGCAGATGTTGCTCTCCGGCGTGGCCGTCGATGCGGTCATGGACTCCGTTTCGGTGAAGACCACGTTCCGCGACACGCTGGCCGAGAAGGGGATCGTCTTCTGCTCGTTCTCCGAGGCGCTGAGGGAGTACCCCGATCTGGTGCGCCGGTACATGGGCAGCGTAGTGCCCTATACCGACAACTTTTTCGCGGCGCTGAACGCGGCCGTTTTCTCGGACGGGTCGTTCTGCTATATTCCCAAGGGGGTGCACTGCCCGATGGAGCTGAGCACTTATTTCCGGATCAATGCGGCCGGGACGGGCCAGTTCGAGCGCACGCTGATCGTTGCCGACGAGGGCGCCTATGTTAGCTACATGGAGGGGTGCACGGCTCCGATGCGCGACGAGAACCAGTTGCATGCCGCCGTCGTCGAGATCGTCGTGATGAAGGATGCCGAGGTGAAATACTCGACCGTTCAGAACTGGTATCCGGGCGATAAGGACGGCAACGGGGGAATCTACAACTTCGTTACCAAGCGGGGAATCTGCCGGGGCGAGAACGCGCGGCTGTCGTGGACGCAGATCGAGACCGGTTCGGCGCTGACGTGGAAGTATCCGAGCTGTATTCTCGCGGGCGACCGCTCGGTCGGGGAGTTCTATTCGGTAGCCGTGACGAACAACCATCAGCAGGCCGATACGGGGACGAAGATGATTCATCTGGGCCGCGATACGCGCAGCCGGATCGTCAGCAAGGGCATTTCGGCCGGTGTCAGCCAGAACAGCTACCGGGGACTGGTCAAGGTGTCGCCCAAGGCCGAGGGGGCGCGCAACTACTCGCAGTGCGACTCGCTGCTTATCGGCGACCGGTGCGGGGCGCACACGTTTCCCTATATCGAGGTGGGTAATCGCTCGGCCGTCGTCGAGCACGAGGCGACCACGTCGAAGATCGGGGAGGATCAGCTCTTTTATTGCAATCAGCGAGGGCTTTCGACCGAGGATGCCGTCGGTCTGATCGTCAATGGCTATGCGAAGGAGGTGCTCAACAAGCTGCCGATGGAATTTGCCGTCGAGGCTCAGAAGCTGTTGTCGATCAGTCTGGAAGGTAGCGTCGGGTAGGACCCCGCGCATGGAGTCGGACCGTCGGGGCCGCAGTCGTGCGGAGTTGTGTGAAAAATAGCGTTCCGACCGGGGGAATTACCGGATTTCGCGGTATGGACGGGCGGGAACTGGGCGTACTCGTCGCTCGGGAAGAGAATTAACGGGCCTCCGACTTACGCGCGAGCGTGGGTCGTGCAGGCCGCATGAGATAGATGCTATGTTGGAAGTGAGAAACCTGCATGCCGCCGTCGACGGCAAGGAGATATTGAAGGGAATCGATCTGACGGTTCGTGCCGGCGAGGTCCATGCGATCATGGGGCCGAACGGCTCGGGCAAGAGCACGCTGGCCTCGGTGCTGGCGGGCAACGAGCGCTTCGAGGTGACCGAGGGCGAGGCTCTTTTCGAGGGGCGCGATCTGCTCGGCATGCCGGTCGAGGAGCGGGCCCGCGCCGGGCTGTTCCTCGGCTTTCAGTATCCGGTCGAGATTCCCGGCGTCAGCATGGCCAACTTCATGAAGTACGCCGTCAACGAGAAGCGCAAGTATCAGGGGCTCGAGCCGCTCACATCGGCCGAATTCCTGCGGATGATGCGCGAGCGGGCCGCCGTCGTCGAACTCGACAGCAAGCTGACCGGCCGGGCCGTAAACGAAGGGTTCTCGGGCGGCGAGAAAAAGAAGAACGAGATTTTCCAGATGGCGATGCTCGAGCCGAAGCTCGCCGTGCTCGACGAGACCGACAGCGGCCTCGATATCGACGCGCTGCGGATCGTGGCCACCGGCGTGGCCAAGCTCAAGCGTCCCGATAACGCGACGATCGTCATCACGCACTACCAGCGCCTGCTGGACTATATCGTGCCCGATGTCGTTCATGTGCTTTACGACGGACGGATCATTCACTCGGCCGGCAAGGAGCTGGCCCTGAAGCTCGAAGAGCAGGGCTACGACTGGCTGATTAACCAATATAAGTAGGCGCGATGGACGGTTCGTTGGAAAAAAGGCTGGGCGATCTGTACTGGTCGAACGCCGACATCATCTCCGAGAGCGCGCCCGTGTTGAACGCGCCTCGGGCCGACGCGCTGGTGGCGTTCAACCTGACGGGCGTTCCCGCGCGCGGCTCGGCCGGCGGCGACCGCTATCACTATACCGGGCTGAGGGAAGCGTTCGGTGCGGAGTACGAGTCGTATTTCACGCCTTCCTATGCGTCGGCCTCCGTACGGCATCTCGACTTCGAAGGAGGGCGTGCAGGCTTTATGAACGGTTTTCATTCGGGTGCCGAACCGCTGACCGAGACGCCCGAAGGGGTCGTATACGGATCGTTGGCGGCGGCGGCCGTTCGCTATCCCGATTTGGTCGGCCGCTATTACAACCGGCTGAGCGGGGAGTACGGCGATGCACTGTCGGCCCTCAATACCGTGTTCGCGCAGGACGGAGCGTTCGTTTATGTGCCGCGTGGCGTTCGGGTCGCCCGTCCGTTGCTGGTCACGTTCGCTCATTACAGCGAGGACGAGGCTTTGCGTTGCTTTGCCCGCAGCCTGTTTGTATTCGAGCGGGATAGCGAGGCCCAGCTCGTGATCGACGACCGTTCGGAAGGCGACGGAGCGGCGCTCGACTGCCAGGTCCGCGAGCTGTTCGTCGGCAGCGGCGCCCGAGTCGAGTTGGTCGAACTGCTGAGACTCGGCGATCGCTCGACGCTCGTGTCGAGCAGCTTTGCCGAACAATGGGAGTCGAGCCGGCTGCACACGCTTTCGGTCGCTCTCGACGGCCGGCTCGTGCGGAGCAATCAGCAGGTCCGCCTGCTCGGCAGCGGGGCCGAGAACCATACCAACGCGCTGATGCTCTGCGGAGCGGGCGAGCATATCGATTTCAATACGAGCTTGGAGCACGCGGCGGCCGACTGTACGAGCTACGAGCTGGTCAAGGCCATTGCGGCGGACCGAGGCACGGGCGTGTTCGGCGGCCGCATTTACGTGGCGCAGGACGCCCAGCGGACGCAGGCTTACCAGCAGAACAACAACCTGCTGCTCGGCGATGCGGCGCATGTCTATTCGAAGCCTCAGCTCGAAATTTATGCCGATAACGTCAAGTGCAGCCACGGGGCGACGGTCGGCCGGCTGAGCGCCGAGGCCCTTTACTATATGCGGCAGCGGGGACTGTCCGACCGCGATGCGCGCCGTCTGCAAATGTTCGGCTTCGCCAATCAGGTGATCGAGAAAATTCCGGTCGAGGGACTGACCGGAACGATCGAGGAATTGGCCGCCGCCAAAATAGACCGTATGTGATGGCTTTCGACGTTGAGAAAATACGGGCCGACTTTCCGGTCCTTTCCTGCGAGGTCTACGGCCGTCCGTTGGCGTACCTCGACAGCGGGGCGACGGCCCAGAAGCCGCGCGCGGTGATCGACAAGGTCGACTGGCTGCATCGCCGGATGAATGCCAACGTGCACCGGGGGCTGCACTACATGAGCGAGACCTGCACCGACGAGTACGAGGCCGCGCGCGAGGCCGTCCGCCGGTTCATAGGTGCCGGCTCGACGCGCGAGATCGTCTTCACGTCGGGGGCGACCGCCTCGATCAATCTGGTCGCGTACAGCTTCGGCGGGCATTTCGTCCGGGAGGGCGACAACGTGATTACGACCGAGATGGAGCACCATTCGAACATCGTTCCGTGGCAAATGCTCTGCGAGCGTAAGGGAGCGGAGCTGAGAGTGCTCCCGTTCGACGACGCCGGGGCGCTCGAAACCGGCCGGCTCGACGAGCTGATCGATTCCCGCACGCGCATCGTATGCGTCACGCAAGCGTCGAACGTGCTCGGGACGCGTCCCGACCTGCGTGCGGTCGTCGATGCGGCGCACCGCAAGGGCGTGCCGGTACTCGTCGACGGTTGTCAGGGGATCGTGCACGGCGGAGTCGACGTGACGGCGCTCGATTGCGACTTCTATGCCTTTTCCGGTCACAAGCTCTACGGACCGACGGGGATCGGCGTGCTGTACGGCAAGGAGCGGTGGCTGGAACGGATGCCTCCGTTCATGGGCGGGGGCGACATGGTGGCGACGGTCTCTTTCGCCGGGACGACCTATGCCGAGCTTCCGCTCAAGTTCGAGGCCGGCACGGCTAACTTCATCGGCGCGATCGGACTCGGCGAGGCGATCCGCTACCTGGAAGGCGTGGACCGCGAGGCTGCGGCTCGTTACGAGAGCGGATTGACGGCCTATGCGACCGAAAGGCTTTCGGCCGTGGACGGCCTGCGTATCTACGGCTCGCAGCCCGGCAAGTGCAGTATCCTGTCGTTTACGATCGACGGGATGCATCCGTACGATGTCGGGATGATCCTCGACAAGCTGGGGATCGCCGTGCGGACCGGCACGCATTGCGCCGAGCCGGTGATGGCCCATTACGGCATTACGTCGATGGTGCGAGCGTCGCTGGCCATGTACAATACCTCCGGCGAGATCGATATGCTTGCCGAGGGCCTGAAGCGGGCGGCACGCATGCTGCGCTCCTGAGGCGGGGCCCGTCGTCCGCTTCGTTCCGGCCGGCGGGGAAGAGCGCGCTCCGGATAACGCGAGCCGTTAGGGGAACCGTTCGTTGTGCTCGAATGGATATGACCGTCCCGCTTGGCGACGAGCGCTTGCGGCGGCCCCGCACAGGAAGCGGAAAACGAAGGAAGAAAGCTGAAAACGACGGGCGACGGCCTACACCCTGCCCGGATAACTCGATTTGAAATACGGAAGAAATGCCCTTGCTTGTTTTGGAAGGCCTCGACGGGGCCGGAAAGTCCACCCAGATTCACCGTTTGCAACAAATGCTTGCCGCGCGGGGCATCGGGTACGAATACCTTCACTTCCCGCGTTTCGACGCGCCTGTGTACGGAGAGTTGATCGCCCGCTTCCTGCGGGGCGAGCTCGGCGGAGTCGACCGGGTCGATCCCTATATCGTGGCGCTGCTGTACGCCGGCGACCGGGCCGATGCGGCTGCGGCGATCCGAGGCTGGCTGGCGGAAGGGAAAAGCGTGATACTGGACCGGTATGTCTATTCCAACGTGGCCTACCAGTGCGCCAAGGTCGCCGATCCGCCGGCCCGGCGGAAACTGCGCGACTGGATCGTCGATCTGGAATATCGTCATCATGCGATTCCCGTGCCCGATCTGTCCCTGTTTCTCGACGTGCCGTTCGACTTTACCAAAAGGAAGCTCGAGGAGGTCCGCGAGGGCGACGACCGCGAGTATCTGCAAGGCAAGAAGGATATTCACGAGTCCTCGCTCACCCTGCAACAGCGCGTTCGGGAGGTCTATCTTGAGCAGGAGACGCTCGACGACCGGTTCCGGGTAATCGACTGCTCGGCTCCCGACGGCTCGATGCTCGATCCCAACTCGATCTTCGAGCGGATCGCCCGGCAGGTGGATCGGATGCTCCTTTTATCGGAAGGGAAGCAATAGCGTGCGACGTCTATTGCCCGGAAGCGGAAGCCGACGTAGCCATATCGCGCTGGCGCGCGGCGGGAGAACGGTCGCTCCACGGCGGATCGTTCCGTATGTCCTGTCCGGTTCTTACCGCATGTCCTGTCTGATTTTTTGCTCCGTATCGGATTCAGGGTGCAGAAAAGAATAATTATCCAATCGGCTGCCTCCTGCCGCGCAGGAGGGCTTCTGATGCAGCGGCTCGCCTGACGCTCCTCGCGCCCGTTTCCTGTAGATATGTTTCGGCGCTTTTTGTCAAGCGGTACCTTTGGGACGGACCGACGATCGGACCGATTCCGAACGACGCTTTCAAACCGTGTTCCGTTGCGTGAGGGACATCGGAGCTCGGGCTGGCGGCCGAGACGGTTCCATTGTACCGAAACTCCTGGCGTCAGACCGTTCGGGAAACGATCTGCCCGTTTCGCGCTGCCGGCTAGCCGTGAATGGCTGCTTTACATGGACTTTGTGACGGGATACCCGGTTGTACGGGATGCGGGCCTGTCGCACAATTCTTTCGGGCGGAGTTTTGGCAAAGTCTCCTTGGAGTTATGCGCGCAGCGTGCGAACGGTCTTATGTCGTGCGGTGCATTTGACGGCTACGGCTGTGCGGACCGGTTAGCCTTTGGCGCGTTTTGCCGTTTTTCCGCTCCCGATTCATCCGGTTCGGATTTCCGCGACGGGATCGATAGGCGGGAATGTGAATGCGGCTGCGCCGGCGGGCGGAGGAAAGGGCGTGTTTCATTCTTCGAATAAATTGCATACATTTGCATGAATGACTGAAAGAGAATACGATATGAAAAAGCATGCCCTTTGGTCGGCCCTGTCGCGGTGGATCGTCGCTCTGGTATTCATTTTTTCGGGATTCGTCAAAGGCGTCGATCCGTGGGGAACGGCGATCAAGCTCGGCGAGTACCTTAGAGCCTTTTCCATGGACTGGCTCGTCGGAGCCCAGTATGCGTTGTCGGTTCTGCTTTCGGCCACGGAGATGACCATCGGTCTCTGCCTGCTTTTCAGGGTCAGGGAGCGCGGCGCGGCGCGGCTGGCCTTGCTTTTTATGGGCTTCTTCACGGTGCTGACGCTCGTTCTCGCGTTATGGAATCCGGTCGCGGACTGCGGTTGTTTCGGCGATGCGGTGAAGCTGACCAACTGGCAGACGTTCTACAAGAATGTTCTCTTGTCGGCTTTCGCGTTGCTGCTTTGGCGGGGCGTTCGCCATGAACGTTGCGGTCACGACCGGCAGCGCTCGATCGTCGAAAGCAGTATGGTTTTCTTCTTTCTGCTTTTTTCGTCGGGTATAGGAATCTACTCGATGCGTCATCTTCCTCTGCTCGATTTTCTGCCGTTCAAGGTCGGCGCGAACATTCCCGCCCAGTTGGCTTCTGCCGGAGGGGACGTGACGACGACGCTGGTTTACAGGGACCGCCTGAACGGGGAGCTGCGCGAGTTCGCGTTGCAGGATACCTCATGGTACGATACACTGCGCTGGGAATACGTCGATACCCGAATCGAGGAGCGAACGCCGTCGCACCGTCCCGCCATCGCCGAGTTTTCCGTTTTCGATTCGGACGGCGACCATGCGACGGCTCTGCTCGCCTCGCCTCGCGAGGTCTTCCTGATCGTTATGACGCGGACCGAGGACGGGTTGAGGGACGGTTGCCGCGAACGTATGGAGGAAGCCGTCCGGTATGCGGCGCGTCACGGCTATCCGGCCGTATGCGTTACGACCTCGCCCTTGCCGGAAGGGGGCCTGATCGCGCTCGGCGAACGGAGCGTTCCCGTCTATAATATCGACCCTACGACGCTCAAGACGATGATCCGGGCCCAGACCGGCTTGGTGCTGCTCAAGGAGGGGATCGTTCTGGGGAAATGGAATTGCCGCGACATACCCCGTTTCGACAGCCTGTACGGCGACCGGACCGCTCTCGAGGCGGTCGTCGAGCGCGGTGCGGAGAGCGGTCGGGCCTGGCTGCTCGGAACGCTGCTGGTCGCTTTGGCGCTGGCGTACGTCGTATTTACGGCGCACAGAAGAAAACGGTAACATGGGTCTCTGCATATGGCCGGGCCGGTGTGCCGGTATGTTTCCCGTCTGATTTTCCGATCGTCCCGTTCTGATTTCGAGTCGATAGGAGGAATTGACTCGTCGTTGCGTACGGCCTTTGCGGGCATGGTCGGCGGCACGGCTTTCGTAGCGCCGGTCTGTCGGGGCCGTTCGTCTGCGTGCTTTTCCCGTGGCGATCGCTTTTAGCGTCTTGCTTTTCTCTTATGGGTATTCCGCCGACTTTTCTCCGCCTTGCGTTTCCTGCAGGCGGAAGACGGCTCGTGCGGTTGCGCTCCTTCCCGGTCGGACATACGGCTTTGTGTGGCATGATTTTGGCTTATAATCAGGCTGTCAAAGAACGAGGTTTTCCGCTATGAGATACAGATTTCTGTTGCTCCTTGCCGGAGCCGCCGCGATGTGCGGCTGCGGGGACCCGGCGCCGAGGCAGGCACCGGGTGCGGCAGCCAGGCCTGTCAAGGTTTTCACGACCGAATCGCTCGGGGCCATAAACAAGAATTTCGCGGGCATGTCGACGGCCGACGACATTTCGAACCTGGCTTTCCGGGAGCCGGGCCAGATCGTCAAGATGAACGTTTCGGAAGGCCAAAGCGTCAAGAAAGGCACCGTCATCGCCGAGATCAATCCCCGCGAGTACGTGTTGCAAATGGAGGCCGACAAGGCTACCTATCTGACAGCCCAGTCGCAGCTCGAGCGTAACAAGCGGCTGATCGCGAGGCAGGCGATCTCGCGTCAGGACTACGAGACGGCCGAAGCCGCCTACGTCCGGGCGCGTACGGCTTACGACAACTCGAAAAGCATTCTGGCCGACACGAAGCTGGTCGCGCCGTTCTCGGGTGCCGTCGAGAAGGTCTATGCCGACAACTACCAGCGGGTTCAGGCGGGCGAGCCGGTTGTCCGGCTTGTCAATCCGCAGACGCGTTCGGTCAAGTTCACGATGCCCGAAAGCGGACTGCAAACCCTCAAGCTGTCCGGCCTCGCGTTTACCGTCCGGTTCGACAACTATCCGGACGTCGTATTCGATGCCCTCCTTAAAGAGTATGTTCAGAGCTCGACGCAGGCTACCGGCATTACCGTCGCGCTGACGCTCGACGGGCAGAACGTCGGGAAGTACGACATCGCGCCCGGCATGGCCTGCACGGTCAACCTGAGGGTGGACATCCCGGACCGGCGTGACATGACCGGCGTTCCGCTGACGGCCGTGTTCGACCGGGACGGCAGGGAGTATGTCTGGGTAGTAAGCGACCGTGCCGAGGCGGAGCTGCGCGAAGTGACTCTCGGTGACCTGTACGGCAGCGACATGGTCATGGTGACCCGGGGGCTCGTTCCCGGGGAGACGGTCGTGACGGCGGGCGTCTACCGGATC
The DNA here is from genome assembly GCA_902491835.1 of uncultured Alistipes sp. GTDB lineage: Bacteria > Bacteroidota > Bacteroidia > Bacteroidales > Rikenellaceae > Alistipes_A. The sequence goes on from CABUJP010000009.1 coordinate 15,145, forward strand.
GAGCAGGGCGAGCGAGTCAAAATCCTGAAATAAGATGAAGATGAATCTGCCGCGATACTCGCTCGATAATCCGAAGGTAATCTGGTTCTTTCTGGCCGTGCTTTTCATCGGCGGTCTCGTCGCGTTCGGCCATCTCGGAAAGAAGGAAGATGCGCCGTTCGTGATCAAGAGCGCGTCGATCGTCACCCGCTATCCCGGCGCTACGCCCGAGGAGGTCGAGCAACTGATTACCGAGCCGATCGAGCGCGAGATTCAGTCGATGCGCCGGGTCTATAAAATTACCTCCGAGTCGTTCTACGGCATGTCGAAAATCATGATCGAGCTGTTGCCCTCGACTCCGGCCGACGAGATGCCGCAGATGTGGGACGAACTTCGTCGGAAGATTCTCACCGTGCAGGCCGTCTTGCCCGAGGGGGCCTCGCCGATCTCGGTCGGGGACGATTACGGCGATGTGTTCGGCATCTACTACGGTCTGTCGGCCGACCCGGGTTTCACGTACGAGGAGATGCGCGACTGGGCGCAGCGGATCAAGACCGAGCTGGTGCCGGTCGATGGGGTACAGAAGGTGACGCTTTTCGGCGAGCAGCAGGACGTGGTGCATGTTCGGGTCAGCATGGCGGCGCTCGCCAGTCTGTTCATCGCGCCCGACGAGATCATCCGGATTCTCGGCTCGCAGAACGCGTTGGTCGGAAGCAGCGAGAAGCTGGCCGGCGACATGCAGATACGGATCATCGAGACGGGAACCTATAAGAGTCTCGACGACATCCGGAACCAGCTGCTGACCTCCTCACAAGGGCTTCAGGTCCGCTTGGGCGACATTGCCCGGGTCGAGACGGGCTACGCGGAGCCTCCCTCGACGCTGATGCGCGTGAACGGGCAGCGGGCCATAGGTATCGGCATTTCGACCGATCCGGAGAAGGATGTCGTGCGCACGGGCAGGCTGATCGAGCGGAAGCTGGCGACGATCACGCCGATGATGCCGCTCGGCATCGCGCTTCAGACGCTCTATCCCGAAAACCGGATCGCCGCCGAGGCGAACCGCGCGTTCGTCATGAACCTGCTCGAGTCGGTCGCGATCGTGATCCTGCTGATCATGGCGATCATGGGGTTCCGCGCCGGCCTGCTGATCGGCAGCTCGCTGCTTTTTACTATCGGGGGCACGCTGCTGATCATGCAAGGGCTGGATGTCGGGCTGAACCGGACTTCGCTGGCCGGGTTCATCATTGCGATGGGCATGCTCGTCGATAACGCGATCGTCGTGACGGACAACGCGCAGAACGCGATGCTGCGCGGCGTACCGAGAGATCGAGCCCTGATCGAGGGGGCGACCGTGCCCCAATGGGGCCTGTTCGGCGCGACGCTGATCGCCGTCTTTTCGTTCCTGCCGCTCTATCTGGCGCCGTCGGCCGTGGCCGAGATCGTCAAGCCGCTGTTCGTCGTGCTCGCCATTTCGCTGACGCTGAGCTGGGTACTCGCGCTGTCGCAGACGCCGCTGTTCGGTAGCTACATCCTCCGGGACCGCTCGGGAGCCGCTCCGCGCGACCCGTATGCCGGGAGGTTCTACCGTCGCTTCGACCGTCTGCTCGGAACGTTGATCCGTTGGCGCTATGCGGTGGCGGCCGTCGTGCTGGCGCTTTTCGCCGGCGCGTTGTACGCGATGAGCGCCATGCCCCAGAACTTTTTCCCCAACCTCGACAAGCCCTATTTCCGCGCCGACTGCTTTCTGCCCGACGGCTACAATATCCGCGACATGGAGCGTCAGATGGCCCGGCTCGACCGGTGGCTCCGCGACCAGCCCTCGGTCCGGACCGTCTCGGTTACGATGGGCAGCTCGCCTCCCCGCTACTATCTGGCCAGTCCGTCGTTCGGACCGAAGCCGAATTTCGCGAACGTGCTGGTCGAGCTGTCGAGCAAGGACTCGACGGCTGCCGTCGAGCAGCGGTTCGACCGTTATGTCCGGGAGAATTGTCCCGATCTGCTCGTCCGCTCGTCGCTGTTCAAGCTCTCGCCTGCCGTCGAGGCGGCTATCGAGATCGGCTTCATCGGTCCCGACATCGATACGCTGGCCGAGCTGACCGAGCAGGCGCAGCGGATCATGGCCTCGGTTCCCGAAGTGGGAGATATCCGCAATAGCTGGGGAAACGCGGTCCCCGTATGGACTCCCGTCTACTCGCAGGAGAAGGGGCCCCGGCTGGGCATTACCCGCTCGGCGATGGCTCAGCAGATGAACATCGCCACGAGCGGATACCGGCTCGGAGAGTTCCGCTACAAGGACCGCCTCATGCCGATTCTGCTCGTCGACGAGAATCTGACCGACTTCAGCCTGGACAACCTGCGCTCGATTCCGATCTACTCGCCGGGCGGCAAGGTGTATCCGCTAGAGCAGGTGACCGAGCGCTTCGATTTCGATTACCGGTACGGGGTCGTGAAACGCTACAACCGCGAGCGGGTCATGATGGCGCAGTGCGACCCGGTTCGGGGGGCCAATACGAAACGGGCTTTCGCGGAGGTCTTTTCCCGGATCGAGTCCGAAGTCCGGCTGCCCGAGGGCTATACGATGAAGGTTTTCGGAGAGCAGCAGAGTCAGGAGGACTCGAATGCCGCCTTGGCCGAGGGTATGCCGCTCACGCTGCTCTTGATCTTTACGACACTGCTGCTGCTGTTCCGGTCCTACAAAAAGCCGGTCGTCATTCTGCTGATGGTGCCTCTGATATTCATCGGGGTCGTGCTCGGTCTTTTGGCCACCGGCAAACAGTTCGACTTTTTCGCTATGCTCGGGCTGCTCGGGCTGGTGGGCATGAATGTCAAGAATGCGATCGTACTCGTCGACCGGATCGGAGACGAGTCGGCAGAGGGGAAGTCGCCCTACGAGGCGGTCGTGTCGGCCACGCGGTCGAGAATCGTTCCCGTGCTGATGGCCTCCGGAACGACGATTCTGGGCATGCTGCCGTTGCTGTTCGACTCGATGTTCGGTGGCATGGCGGCAACGATCATGGGCGGGCTGCTCGTCGCGTCGCTGCTTACGATTCTCGTCCTGCCGGTCGCCTACTGCATATTTTTCCGCATACGGTCCCCGAGAGCGGCCGAGCGGCAAGTGCCCGGTCCGGATACCGTCGATTCCTAAACGAATGAAATCATGAAAACTCTTGTCATGCTTTTGGCGGCGGCTTGGTGCGTCGGTCCGTGCCTGCGTGCGCAGACTCCCGTAACGCTTGAGGACTACCGGCGCCAGGTGCTCGAGTACAGCTTCCGACTGAAACAGGCGGCCGAGAACGTGGAAGCGGCCTATCAGTCCGCACGCGGTCTGCATACGGGCTTTTTGCCGCAGCTGAGCGCCGACGGCGACTTCTCGATCCATTTCAGGAACCGCTACGGTACGCAGGACGGGCAGGAAAAGCTGTTGAGGCCCTATTCGTTCAGCCTGCAGCCCGCCGTTGTCCAACAGATATACGGCGGGGGAAGCGTTCGTAACGGCTATCGGCAGGCATTGGTCGGATACGATATAGCGACCCTCGAGCAGCAGCTCACGGAACTGGACGTGACCTATCTGGCCGAGTACAACTACTGGAATCTGGCGTCGAACGCCGCGCTTTTAGAGGCTACGGTCCGCTACGAGCAGATCGTCCGGACGATGTACGATGTGATTCGCACGCGCTTCGAGGACGGGTATGTGGCCAAGAACGATCTGCTGATGATCCAGACGCGGCTCCGAAGCGCCGAGTTCTACCGGATTCAGGTTGAGAATCTCTACCGGGTGGCACTGCAGAATTTCAACGTCCTATCGGGCGTCGAGCCGGACATGCCTCGGCGCATCGCCGATTCGATCACGGAGCCGAGCCCGCTGCCCCAGCCGGTCGATCTGGAGAGGGCGCTCGGAGAGCATCCCGACTACCTGATCGCCTCGCGCCGGATCGAATACGAGCGCTACGGCGTCAAGCTGGCTTCGGCCCGCTTCATGCCCCGTCTGTCGGCCGGCGTGCAGGGCGTCTGGAACAGCCTGTCGCCTAATTTCAGCGGAGAGACCGAGGTGGACGGGCTGACCTTTCTCCGGCTGAGCGTTCCGATTTTCCATTGGGGGGAACGCCGCCGGGCAGTGGCGGTGTCGCAGGCCGCTTTCCGCTCGGCTCAGTACGCCGAGCGACAGAAGGTCGACGACCTGACACTGGCCATCTCGTCGGCATGGACCAATATCACCGAGGCGGCCATTCAGATCGAGATCGCGCAGGCCAACCTGGACGTCGCCGGTGAAAACCTGTCGCTCAGTACGTTCAGCTACAACGAAGGACAATTGGCCGTTCTCGATGTAATCTCTTCCCAGATATCGTGGATTCAAGCTTATACGAACGTCATTACGGCTCACTTTAACGAGAAGGTCGCTATTTCGGCCTATCGCAAGGCGGCCAATATCCGGCCCTGACGGGATAGGACGTATGGCGGGAGTTTCCGTTTCCGAGCAGGGCCCGCTTTCGGGCGGGAGCGTTCCGTCCGCGTAGTCTTTATGGAGGGATATATTCCTTCTCCCGAACCGTGATATTCGTATTTTCCTTCTGAAAAATGCGGACAAATAAAGAAGACATGGACCCCGATCCTTGTCTCTGTCTATTCCTTTTGAAATAAACGGCGATCATAATCGAAAGGCCCATGCCGGTAACGGACAAATACCGTTCTCGCTTCGCACCGAGAGAAGCGGTTCCCGGAAATAAGTGTCCGTATTTCTATCTTATTGTCAGATAAATAACGTTATTGTGAAACAAATATAGTAAAAAAATATTCATCGGAATATCTTGACAAGTATTATTTTCGGTAAAACCTCCCGGTCGATTGTTCGGTCGGTTCGTTTTGTGTTTTTGTCCTATTTTTCGATGCATTTTTTCGGTGCTTTCAAGGAGTATAAATATGGACAAGACAACGGTCGGCCGATACGTTGCCTTTTCTTTTCTTGGACGCCGGCGGATCGCTTGCGGAAAAAGCGCCGGCCCTCCGATCGGACCGGCATGGCCGGGTGACGATCGGAGGGCCGGGAAAGGACGGCGCCCTTCGGGATCAGGCGCGTTGTCGGCGCTTGATCCAGCGCGACAGCTCGCCGGCCCACATGACGAGCGAGGTTCCCCCGACGATAATCGCCCAGTCGCGCAGCGTAATCGGAACCGTGCGGAACACATCGCCGCCCCATGTGACGATCGCGATCTGTCCGACGAGGATCAGCAACAGCACTCCGTAGAAAGCCGAGCATCCCTTCATGCGGGTGCAAACGGTCGATCGGCTTCCGAATCCTTTGGCATTGAACATGTTCCAGAATTGCAGCATGACGAAGACGGTGAAGAATACCGAGAGCTCGTACGGCGTAATGCCTTGCCCGAACCAGGCGAGCATGCCCAGAAGCGCGGCGACGAATACGATACCCACGCCCACAATGGAGCGTATCATCGGTCGCGTGATGATGAAATCGCTGTTCTTGCGCGGCTTTTCGCGCATGACGCTGCGGCTCGGCGGCAGCGAAGCCAGCGCCAGCGCGGCGAACGTGTCCATGATCAGGTTGACCCACAGCATCTGCGTGACGGTCAGCGGCAGCTGGCTGCCGAAGATCGATCCGAGCAGTACGATGACGATCGCGACGAAGTTGATCGTCAGCTGGAACAGGACGAAGCGCTGAATGTTTTTGTACAGCGAGCGGCCCCACATGACGGCCGTCGCGATGCTGCTGAACGAGTCGTCCATCAGCGTGATGTCGCTCGCCTCCTTCGCGACCGACGTGCCCGAGCCCATGGACAGGCCGACCTGCGCGAAATTCAGCGCCGGAGCGTCGTTCGTCCCGTCGCCCGTCACGGCCACGACCTCGCCCCGCTGCTGAAGCAGGCGGACAAGCCGCTGCTTGTCGAGCGGCCGGGCGCGCGACATGATCTTGAGCGCCTGTACGCGACCGAGCAGCTCTTCGTCGCTCATGGCGGCGAATTCGGTGCCGGTCAGATGATTGTAGTCGGTGTCCTCGGCCGTCCACAGGCCGATCTGCCGTCCGATTTCCTTGGCCGTGGCCGGCGTGTCGCCCGTGACGATCTTCACGGCTATACCCGCGTCGAGGCATTCGCCGACGGCCGCCGGCACATCGTCACGCACCGGGTCCGAAATGGCCGCGATGCCGATGAAAGTCAGCGGGCCTTCGGAGAGCGCCTGCTCGCAAGTATCGGCCTCGGTTTTGCGATAGGCAAGCCCCAGCGTTCGCATGGCCATGTTCTGATAGGCCGTCAGTTGTCGTACGACTTCCTCCTTGTCGCCGAAGCCGCTGCACCGCTCGAGTACGATCTCCGGCGCTCCTTTCACATACAGTACGCGCCCTTCGGTCGGCGATTCGACGAGCGTGGCCATGAATTTGCGCTCGGTCGTGAACGTGAGCTGGTCGACGACCCGGGCCGCATCGCGCAGCGGGGCGTAGTCGACGCCCCGGTCGCGCAGCCAGAGCAGCAGGGCTCCCTCGGTCGGGTTGCCGATTACGCGGGCGTCGGCGTCCAAAAAGGCCGTCGAGTTGGCCGCGATGCCCTCGTCGACGATCGCGTCGGGCGTATCGCCGTAGAGCTTCGTTTCGAAGACGCGCATCTGGTTGCGCGTTAGCGTGCCGGTCTTGTCCGTGCAGATGACCGTGATAGCTCCCATCGTCTCGCTCGCGTGCATTTTGCGCACCAGATTGTTCGTGCGCAGCATCCGGCGCATGTTGACGGCCAGCGACAGCGTGACGCTCATCGGAAGGCCTTCGGGTACGGCCACGACGATCAGCGTAACGGCTACCATGAAATACTGCAATACCTCGGTGGCGATTGTCAGCCAATCGGAGCGGAGCAGATCGCCGGCAATCATGCCCTTGACAAGCAGCGCGACGAACGTGACGATCGCCAGCGAGATACCTACCCGTCCGATCAGTTTTGACAGCTTCTGCAACTGCAAGTTCAGCGGGGTTTGCTCCTCGCTCTCGATCGTGGCCTGTTCGGCTACGTGGCCGAACTCGGTCGCGTCGCCGACGGCCGTGACCGTCATCGCGCCGTGTCCTTCGATTACCGTCGTGCCGCGCATCGCATGGTCCGACGGATAGGTGGCTTCCGGGTCGAAGTGAGCCGGGTCGGTCGTCTTGTCGATCTGCGGCTCGCCGGTCAGCGTCGACTCGTTGATCTTCAGCGAGACGGCCTCCGTCAGCCGCCCGTCGGCGGGAACCTCCTCGCCGCTCTGCAGGATCACCGTGTCGCCGACTACGACGTCGCGCTTGGGTATCTCGGTCACGTGGCCGTCGCGGACGACCTTGACCGGCGTGTCGTCGTTGGTGCTATTGAGCACGTCGAACTTTTTCATCGCGTCGTACTCGAACCAAAAGGCTACCCCCGTGGCGAGGAAGATCGCGCAGAAGATGCCGATCGCCTCGGCGAACTCGTTGTGGATGAATCCTATGCCGAGCGAAAGCAGGGCGGCGACCAGCAGGATGCGGATCACAGGGTCGTTGAACTTCTCAAAAAAAAGCCTCCACAGCGACTTGCGCTTGGGCGGAGTCAGCACGTTGGCCCCGTACCGTTGCCGGCTCTGCTCGACTTCGGCTTCGGTGAGTCCTTTCAGGTGGTTTGACATGGCGTTTTACATTTAATATGGTATTGATGGCTTGACTCGGCCCGTGTGCCGGTCCGGTCTTATGATTGGGGCTATGCGATTCGGAGCGTGCGGCGGATGCGGACTTGCGGCTCCGCATTTCCCCTTGGTTTTCGCACTCGGGCAAAGGTACAAAAATAGTGCAGGTGAAAAAAGAACGGTCTTCTTCAGAAAAACGGGCGTATACGGTCGCGGGGCGAAAGGGTCGAAAAAAGCCTCGTGCCGCGTCCGACGGGAAGCCGCTCGTTTACGGAATCTTTCCAATCCGGTCGATCATCCATCGGGCCCGCTCGTCGGGCGGCAGGAAAGGTACGGCTATGGTGCGGTAGCCGAGCCTTTCATAGGTGTCCTTCAGAATCCGGCAGGTCTCTCGAGCTTCGTCCGGGCTCTGTTTCCTTTCGGAGTCGTTGGCATAGATTTCGTCCCAGAAGGGAAAAAGGAAAACTGTTTCGTTATAGCGGCATGTCTCGGCCGCGTTTTTCAGTTCCTGAGATACCGGCAGGCCGATCAGCCGGCAATAGCCCCAGACGTCGACTATCCCCCGATCGAAAAAGCAGGGCTCGTCGAGGTCCGCGCGCTTTTCGAAGTCGCTTCGGGATTGGAACAACATCAGGCGGGCATATCGGGCCGTGTCGGCCCACGGTACGGCATTCCCGCCGGTTTCCGTTTGGCTGCGGATGATCTGCCTGCCCGCTTCCTGCACCGTGCGGTATCCCATGCCGTTCAGCAAGTCGAGCACGGTCGATTTGCCGCCTCCGGGCCCTCCCGTGAGGACGTAAAGATTTCGATTTCGCATACTGGTGTTGCGGTGTTCGTGGCTCATATCGACAGCTCCCGCTTCGCCGCGTCGAGGCGGACGGCTACGAACAGCAGGACCGTGAAGGCGATCAGCGACGAGCCGCCGTAGCTGAAGAAGGGCAAGGGTATGCCGATCACCGGCATGATTCCGATCGTCATGCCGATGTTGACCGCGACGTGGAACAGGAAGATCGACGCTACGCAATAGCAGTAGATTCTTCCGAACGGCTCCATCTGGCGCTCGCCCATGCGGATCAGGCGCAGGATCAGGATCGTGAACAGCACGACGACGGTCAGGCTGCCCAGAAAGCCCCATTCCTCGCCGACGGTGCAGAAGATGAAGTCGGTGCTCTGCTCGGGCACGAAATTGAACTTAGTCTGCGTCCCCTCCAGAAAGCCCTTGCCGCTGAAGCCGCCCGAGCCGATAGCTATTTTCGACTGGTTCACGTTGTATCCCCAGTGCTTGAGGTCCGACTCGAGACCCAGCAGGTCGAGGATGCGCTTCTGTTGGTGAATCTGCATCACGTTATGGAACACGTAGTCGATCGTGCGGGTAAAGACGAGCGAGCCGAAAAACAACAGCACGAAGGTCAGCGTGTTGCGTATCTTGTATCGGTAGGCGTAGACGGCGACGGCCGCGACGGACAGCACGACGGCCGACAGGATAGCCGCGTACCAGCCGATCGGAACTCCCGCCAGCGAGGCTCCGGCATAGATCAGGATCGCTCCGAGGGCGAGTCCCGCCAGATAGATCGCCTTGCTGCGCCACAATCCGTTGGTCGTCGCCTCGCCCGCGACGCAGACCAGAATCAGCACGATCAGCAGCATCGTGGGCTCGAGCAGGAACGACAGCACGAACAGCGAGATGATCAGGAACAGCGCGACGTAGCCCCAGCCGTTGAATCCCTCGCGGAAAAGCATGAACAGGAACGAGCCGTACACGAGGGCCGATCCGGTGTCGTTCTGCAGCATGACGATCGCGACCGGCAGTCCGAGGATCGCCCCTACGCGGAGCAAGTCCCCGAACCGGTGTATGTCGAACGTATAGGAGCTCATGTATCGCGCCAGCGCCAGCGCCGTCGTGAACTTGACGAACTCGGTCGGCTGAAGCGCCACCGGGCCGATCACGATCCACGATTTGGCCCCGTTGACCTCCTTGCCGAAAAACAGCACGCCGAGCAGCAGCAGCAGCGACAGCCAGTAAAGCGGGTAGGCCAGCACGTGATAATACTTGTCGTCGATCAGCAGGATCGACAGAGCGATGAAAGCCGAGATGCCGATCCATACCATCTGCATGCCGTAGCGCTGGCCGATGTCGAAGATACTCGCGTGCGCATCGTCGTAGACGGCGGCGTATATGTTGAGCCAGCCCATCAGCACGAGCGCCGCGTATACCGCGACGGTCACCCAGTCCACGCGCCCGAGCGCGAGGCTATTTTCCCTTTCGCTGCTTCTCATAGTAAGGATAGGCGATCTGCATGTTCTTGACGTAGTCGACCAGCGCCGGTCGCGTGATCGTGTCGGTCAGGTAGAGTTCCGTGAGTAGGCTGGCGATCGGCGCGGCGACCGTCGCGCCGAAGCGACCGTTCTCGACGTAGACCGAGACGGCTATTTTCGGGTCGTTGCGGGGCGCGAAGCAGAAAAACGTGCTGTGGTCCGCCCCGTGCGGATTCTGCGCCGTTCCGGTCTTTCCGCAGATGTCGAGGCCCGGCACCATTGCGATGCGTCCCGTACCGCCTTCGTTGACGGCCTTGTACATGCCCTCGACGATCGGATCGAAGTGGCGCGCGTCGACTTTCGTCCGATGATCCTCGTAGAAGCGCGCGTCGATCGAGTCTCGGTCGTGTATGCGCTTGACCACGTGCGGAATACGGTAATGGCCCCGATTGGCCACCGTGGCCACCATGTTGGCCATCTGAAGCGGCGTGCAGCCCAACTCGCCCTGTCCGATCGACAGCGAGATCACGGTCAGCCCGTTCCACCTTCCCCGGTAGGCCTTATCGTAGAAAGCCGCTCCGGGCACGTTGCCGTTCAGCTCGCCCGTGAAGTCCGAGCCGAGCTTGCGGCCGTACCCGAAGCTGCGAACGTAGTCCGCCCACAGGTCGAATCCTTCGTCTATGCCGCCGTATTTCCGGTTCTCGATGATATTCCGGAACACGTAGCAGAAGTAGGCGTTGCACGAGTTCTGGATCGCTCCCTCCAAATCGAGCGGGGAGTAGTGCTCGTGGCACGCCATGCCCCTGCCGTACGGGTATCCGCCGTGGCACGGATAGGTCTGCTCGGGGACGAGCACGCCCTCCTGCAGTCCGATCAGGCCCTGCACGACCTTGAATGTCGATCCGGGCGGGTAGGACGACATGACGGCCCGGTTGAACAGCGGCCGGCGCGGGTCGTCGAGCAACTTCATGTAGTTGTTCCCGCGCTCGCGTCCGACCAGTTCGTCGGGGTCGTAAGTGGGACTGCTGGCCATGACCAGAATCTCGCCCGTAGCGGGCTCGATCGCGACGACGCTGCCTACCTTGCCCTGCATCAGCTCCTCGGCGAACGCCTGCAGCCGGCCGTCGATCGTGCAGGTGATCGCGACGCCCGGCGAGGGCAGCGTGTCGTATATGCCGTTCGCATAGGACCCTTGGGGAATACCGTGCACGTCGACCATTTCGATCTTGACGCCCTTTTCTCCGCGCAGCACTTCCTCGTAGGCCTGCTCGATGCCGCTCATGCCGATATAGTCGCCGCTGCGGTAGTACGGATTGCGCTCGAGAATGCGCTCGTTGACCTCGCCCACGTAGCCCAGCAGGTTACCCGCCATTTTGGTCGGGTAGGAGCGCACCGTGCGGTAGACGGTGAAAAAGCCCGGAAAGCCGTGCTCCTCGAAACGCAGCTTGACCTCTTTGGGTAGCTGTTTGAAAATGACCGAGGCTCTCCGGCGCGAAAAGTTGCTCGCTTTACGGAGCTCCTTGCGGATCTGTTCGACGCTGACGCCCAGTATACGGCTCATCGCCGCTGTGTCGAACGGTCTGATCTCGCGCGGGATGGCCATCAGGTCGTAGGCTTCCTTGCTTTGTACCAGAAAGCGGCCGTTGCGGTCGTATACCTCGCCGCGAGGCGGATACTGCACCGTGTAGCGCAGCACGTTGTTCGCCGCGTTCGACTTGTAGCTGTCGTCGACGACCTGAATGTAGAAAAGCCTCAGCAGAAGCACGATCGCTACTGCGACAACGCTGACCTGTAGTGCTTTGACTCGCTTGAGGCTGTCCATAACTCAGATCTTCTGACGGTTGACCGAAAAAAGCTTCTGGCAGAAATAGACCAGCGGAAGCGTGACGGCCGAGCTCAGCACGATGCGCAGTGCCGTCCGGTAGAAGAAGCTCCACGAGAGGGCCTCCAGCAGGAAAAAGGCCGTGCTGTGGATGAGGATCATCGCCGATGCGTAGCGAACGAACTTCTTGGCGCCGATCCGGTTGACATTCGGCACGCCCCCGTCCTTGACTTCGTCCTTGCCTACGAGCACGGCCAGCAGCGCCGGGCGACAGAAGGCGGCCAGCAGCGCCGCGATCGTATGAATGCCGGCCGTGGCCATGAAGAAGTCCAGCGTGACGCCCTGCAGCAGCGCCAGTCCGAGCAGCGCCAGCGGGGCGATCTCCATCGGTAGCAGGACGATGAACGCGATGCAGACCAGCGGATGGACGTACACGCTGATGCCGATCCGGCTGAACAGGAAGATCTGCAGGATCACCATAGCGATGAAAAGAATCGCGTATTGCAGCGTGCGGTGCATGGCTTCGTTGCGTTTTTATAATAAGTTGCGCTTGCGCGCCGGTTCGTCCGGCTTCACGCCTTTCGCTCGGACGCTCGATGAGGCGGGACTTCGGACCGCTTGAGGCCGGCGCATGCTTGCCCGCTTGCCGATTTCGTCCTTGCGTCCGTTTCCCCCCGTCATTTTTTCGTTCGGGAGACGCCCTTGCGCTCCGGCCCGTTGCGGCCGGGCGAGGTCCCGCCGCGACGCTTCCCGGTATCTCTTTCCCGTTCCGGGCCTGCCGCTTTCGGGAAAGCAGCGGGCCAAAGTGAACGGACGGAGGGGGGAACGGCTTTCGTCCGCTCGATCGTCCCTATTCGGCCTCCGGCACGATAACGCTTTGCTCCAAGGCTCCGCGTTCGTCGGCGTCGAGATAGCGCACGGCCAGCACGTTGTTCAGCGCCGCGATGTCGGTGTGCAGCCTCACTTTCACGTCGTAGTAGGTCGCGTTGTTCAGCTCGAAGCTCTCGACCGTGCCGATCGTCAGGTCGGGCGGGAAGATCGACGAGTGGGCCGTCGTGACGATCGTGTCGCCCGCATGAATCTGCGCATACTTCGGAATTTCCGAGAGCGTCAGATGCCGGTAGCTCGTTCCGTCCCAATAGACCGAGCCGAAATAGTCGCCGCCCTTGATCTTTCCGCTGGTCCTGAAATTGCGGTTCAGCACCGACAGGCAGACCGAGAAACGGTCGGAGCACCCTACGATATATCCTGCGATCCCTCCCTCGGCGACGAGCGCCATGTCGGGCCGCATGCCGTCGTCGGCGCCCCGGTCGATCGTGATGTAGTTCTCCTGCCGCGTGATCGAGTTATTGACGACCTTCGCCGGATAGTACTCGTATTTCCGTCTCCCGGCCGTATCCGTCAGCGCGGCGGAGTCGGCGGGGCTCAGCACGGAGTCGCGCGCCGTGGACGGAAGCAACCCGTCGAGCCGGTTGCGCAACTCGGCCAGCTCGGCGTTCAGCGCGGCGTTCTCTCTCTTGAGACGAAAATAGCTGCCGATGCCCGACAGTTGCGAATAGACGCCGCCCACCACGTAGTTGGAGGCGGTGATCAGCTTGGCTTTCGTGTAGCTCGTGCTGTTGGCGTAGTAGTGCAGCGCGAACGCCTCGAGCACGACGAACACGAGGACGAAGTGGATTTTCTTTATGAACAGGAAGAACTTGATCATTCCATGTTTCTCGGACGGCCGCCTATCTCATCAGGAACGAGAAGCGGCCGATATTCTTCAGCGCGATGCCCGTTCCGCGCGCGACGGCCCGCAGCGGGTCTTCGGCGATGTGGAACGGAATGTTGGTCTTTTCCGACAGCCGGCGGTCGAGTCCCTTGAGCAGCGCGCCGCCTCCGGCCAGATAGATGCCGTTGCGGGCGATGTCGGCGTACAGCTCGGGCGGAACCATCTCGAGCACCTTCATGATCGCTGCGTCAATCTTGACGAGCGACTTCTCGAGCGCGTAGGCGATCTCGTTGTACGAGACGGTCAGCACCGACGGCAGCGAGGTGAGGATGTTCGGGCCCGTCACGACGAAGTCCTCGGGCTCCTCGATCAACTCGGGCAGCGCGGCGCCGACGGCGATCTTGATGTCCTCGGCCGTCCGCTCGCCGATACGCATGTTGTGCTGCTGGCGGATGTAGGTCTGGATATCCTCGGTGAACACGTCGCCCGCGACGTTGATGCTCTCGCTGCAGACGATTCCTCCGAGCGAGATGCAGGCGATTTCGGTCGTACCGCCTCCGATGTCGACGACCATGTTGCCTTCCGGGGCCTCGACGTCGAGCCCGGCTCCGAGCGCGGCGGCCATCGGCTCGTAGATCATGTATACTTCGCGGCCTCCGGCATGCTCGGCCGAGTCGCGCACGGCGCGGATCTCGACGTTCGTCGAGCCGGAAGGGATGCAGATGACCATCTTCAGCGACGGGCTGAACAACCGTCCGTTGGTCTTGACCATCTTGATCAGTCCGCGCAACATGATCTCGGCCGCGTTGAAGTCGGCGATCACGCCGTCCTTCAGCGGGCGGATCGTCTTAATGTTCTGGTGCGTCTTGCCGTGCATCTGGCGGGCTTTCTTGCCGATGGCCATCGGCTTGCCGGTATGCTGGTCGAGCGCGACGATCGACGGCTCGTCGACGACGATCTTGCCGTTGTTGATTATGATCGTGTTGGCTGTGCCGAGGTCGATGGCCAACTCCTGTGTCAGAGAGAATAAACCCATGTCGCTTAGTGTTTGTTCGTGTTTATTGGGAAAGCGCGGCGGAGCCGCCCTGCGGACGGCCGGAGCGGCTCGCCCCGTCAGTGCTTGAAGTGGCGGAGCCCGGTGAACAGCATCGCCATACCGTGGGCATTGCAGTAGTCGATGCTTTCGTGGTCGCGGACCGAACCGCCCGGCTGGATCACCGCGTCAACGCCTTCCTGATGGGCGATCTCGACGCAGTCGCCGAACGGGAAGTAGGCGTCCGAGGCCATGACGGCTCCCTTCAGGTCGAACCCGAAGCCCTTGGCCTTGGCGATCGCCTGCTTGAGCGCGTCCACGCGCGAGGTTTGCCCGATGCCGCTCGAAAGCAGCATACCGTTCTTGGCCAGCACGATCGCGTTGCTTTTCGAGTGCTTGACGATCTTGTTGGCGAAGATCAGGTCCGCCGTCTGCTCGGCCGAGGCGTGCTTCTCGGTCGCGTAGTGCGGCTCTCCGTCCACGCCGCCCACCTTCGCGTCGCGGTCCTGTACGGCGACGCCGTTCAGCAGCGAGCGGAACAGTTGCGGAGCGCGCTCCGTCTGCTTGAGGCGCAGGATGATGCGGTTTTTCTTGCTGCGGAGCGTCTCGAGCGCCGCCTCGCTGTAAGAGGGCGCGAGAATCACCTCGAAGAACAGCTTGTTGATCTCGTCGGCCGTCGCGGCGTCCACCTCACGGTTGGTGATCAGCACGCCGCCGAAAGCCGAGACCGGATCGCCCGCCAAGGCGTCCTTCCATGCCTCCAGCACGGTCGGCCTGCTGGCGACGCCGCAGGCGTTGTTGTGCTTCATGATGACGAACGTGGGCTCCGCGAACTCGCCGATCAGACCCACGGCCGCGTCGATGTCGAGCAGGTTGTTGTACGAGATTTCCTTGCCGTTGAGCTTCTCGAACAGCCCGTCCAGATCGCCGTAGAACGTGGCGGCCTGATGCGGGTTCTCGCCGTAGCGCAGCGTCGTGCCTTGGGGCAGACTCAGCTTGAACGAGCCGATCTTTTCCTGACGGTTGAAGTAGTTGAAGATGGCCGTGTCGTAGTGCGAGCTGACGTTGAACGCATGGGCCGCGAAACGGCGGCGCTGCTCGAGCGTCGTGGAGCTGTGCTGGGCGTCGATGATTTCGAAGAACTCGGCGTACTGGTCGACCGAGGGCACGATCACGACGTCCTTGAAATTTTTCGCCGCGGCGCGGATCAGCGAGATGCCTCCGATGTCGATCTTCTCGATGACGTCCTGCTCGGGCGCGCCCGAGGCGACGGTCTGCTCGAACGGATAGAGGTCGACGATCACCGCGTCGATCTCGGGTATTTCGTACCGGGCCGCCTGTTCGGAGTCTTTCGGGTTGTCGCGGCGGGCGAGGATGCCGCCGAATACTTTCGGGTGGAGCGTCTTGACGCGTCCGCCGAGGATCGACGGGTAGCCTGTGAGGCTTTCGACCGAGGTGGCCTTCAGGCCCAGCGACTCGATGAACGAGAGAGTTCCTCCGGTGGAGTATATCGCGACGCCGTCGTCGGCGAGCTTTCTGACGATCCGTTCCAGTCCGTCCTTGTAGTAAACCGAAATGAGAGCGCTTTTTATCTTTTTCACGATCGTTTGAGTTTTGTTGTTCGTTAGTCGGACAAAGATAGCAAAAAAGAGTCGGACTCCCGATAGCGAGGCGGGAGTTTTTTTAGCCTGCGGCCGGGGAACGTCCGTCCAGCCGCGGATATAGCGTGAAAAGCGTCCCGCGCACTGCGCCTCCGTCCGGAAAATCGGCTTTTCGGACGGAAGCGCGTTTGTTCTTTCGGCCGGCTTTCTGCCGGAGGGCGACGGAATTAGCGAATAAGTTCGTACATTTGCCGGACGCGAAACTTTTTGGCATGGCTTTCAAAATCGACAGGCAGTCCCGCTGCGCCGTGATCGGGTACGGCAGCTGGGCGACCGCTCTGGTCAAGATATTGCT
>CABUJP010000010.1:0-30776 GCA_902491835.1 uncultured Alistipes sp.
TTGCGCTGGGCGCGGCGGCAGGGAAATGCGGAATATCTGGCTTCGATCGGGGCGCAACGAGCGATGCGCATGTCCTTGGTGGCCGAAGTGGCCACGGCCTATTTCCAGCTGATCGCCATGGATAACGAACTGGCCGTCGTGCGGCGTACACTGGCCACTCGCAGCGAGGGCGTGGAACAGGCCCGGCTGCGCTTCGAGGGAGGGCTGACTTCCGAAATGGTCTACCAGCAAGCACAGGTAGAATACGCTACGACCGCAGCGCTCATTCCCGAACTGGAGAATCGCATCAAACTCGCCGAGAACGGCATTTCGTTGCTTATGGGCGAATACCCGGGCTGGGAGATCGTGCGCAGCCGGATGAATACGCAGGTTCTTATGCCCGACAGCCTGCCGGCCGGGCTTCCCTCGGCGCTGTTGCAGCGGAGGCCGGACGTGCAGGAGTCGGAGCAGCGGCTACGGGCAGCCATGGCCGCTGCCGGCATAGCCTATGCCGACCGTTTCCCCCTGCTTACCATTTCGTTGACGGGAGGATGGGAGAATGATGCTTTGGAGAACTTTTTCCGCTCGCCTTTCTCATACGTGGCGGGCAATCTCGCCGCTCCCGTCTTCGGATTCGGCCGCAAGCAGGCGAAATACCGCGCCGCCCTGGCGGCTTACGACAAGGCGCGTCTGGAGTACGAACAGAAAGTGCTCAAGGTCTTCCGCGAGGCGGCCGACGCGGTCGCCACCTACCGACATGTTCGCGAAGCGGCCGCCCTGAAAGGCACTTTGTGCGACGCAGCCCGCGAGTACGTTCGGCTGGCCCACCTGCAATACCGTGCCGGCAGTATCAACTATATCGACGTACTGGATGCCCAACGGCGCTATTTCGACGCCCAGATCGGGCTGAGCAACGCCGTGCGAGACGAACACCTTGCTTTGGTAGGGCTCTACAAAGCGTTGGGCGGCGGTTGGCAGACCGGATCGGAGTGATCCGTCCGCAGGAGCGTTCCTTTTGGCCTGCAGGAACCCAGCGGTGTCCGGATTGCGTACCGCGCTTCGAAAAGACGGTGAAAGAACACGCGCCTAACGGGACGGGCGTATTCCCGTTCGGGCCGATCATACGGTTTCGCGCGCCCCGGACATTGCGGACGGATGACGGGATGTGGCTAACCGCTTTTGTAGCGATCGAGCCATGTGTTAGCCGCGCTTTCTCATTTCTGCGCGGTTCAATAAAAGGTTATCCGCAATTCTCTCTCATATCAGTGCCGCCTGTCGAGCGGCAGGAACACGGTAGTTTTTCGCATCGGATTCACTCGATTCGTTCCCGCATATATCCCTAACCGTCGGATTCTTTGTATGCACACCCGGTTCCGCCAATCCAAGTCACCATCCAGTTCAAGGCGTACAGCACCAATTCCTCACCGCTAATTGCATTCACGCTCCATTGTTTCTGTATATCACCAAAAGAAAATGCCCGTATAATCGATGATTATACGGGCAATTCTATTCTATTTCTTAGCGGAGAGGACGGGATTCGAACCCGTGGAGCCAGTTGCCCAGCTCGGCAGTTTAGCAAACTACTGGTTTCAGCCACTCACCCACCTCTCCGGGCTTCGGCTTTCTTCCGAAACAACCGAACGCAAAAGTAGGTCAAAGTTTGTAAACGACCAAATTTCCGGGCTAAAAATCAATGAAAATAATGTCTTGGGACAACATGTCACAGCTTCCCCGCGAGAGATTCGCGCCAGAAAACATAAAAAGAACGGCTCTTGCCGGATATACCGTACGCGAACAGTCCCGTCAATCGTTCCAAAAACACTCCGTCCATAAGGAGAATACGGAAATGGTAGCGGTGCCATCTTCCGGAGATATCGGCGACGCGCGATGCTGCTCAGCCGGACCATACGCCCGGACAGGGGAAGCGCACTAAGTTTCATCCGACATCGAATACGGCAGCTTACGCAAATGGGAAACGGGTCGAAATAAAATCCGGGCAACAGCTCCGCTCTCCCCGCCGCGCACATCCCGACAAAGGCAATTATCCGAGAAAAGAGAATTCCCGACACTTTTGGAGTCGGGAGTCCCATCGCCATATTCGGAGAGGAGAACCGGCACTCTTGCGTACGAATGGTCATATTAAGCAAAAAAGCGCTTTCGGCGCCTTTTTGCTTGAATTTCATACCGGTTTGTCAAATCGTGCCGGAAGCTCGTCTCAGAAAATGAATTTTGAGCTGATTTCTTTGTAATCGTGCACGCGCTCGATCACATCGGCGAACAAGTCGGCCACCGAAAGTACGGTGAATTTCGACAAGTCTTCGCTCTGCTTCAGCGGTATGGTATCGGTCACGATCACTTCCGACAACGCGCTCTTGTTGATCCGGTCGTAAGCCGGACCCGAGAGCACGGGATGAGTCACGGCAGCGCGGACGCTTCGCGCGCCCATCTCCATGAACATGTCGGCGGCCTTGGTGATCGTGCCCGCCGTGTCGATCATGTCGTCCATGATGATGATATTGCGGTCCTCCACATCGCCGATCGCCGTGATCTTGCCCACGACGTTGGCTTTCTCGCGCTGCTTGTGGCTGATAATCATCGGGGCGTTCAGGTGCTGCGAGTAGGCATGGGCACGCTTGGCTCCGCCCATATCGGGCGCGGCGATCGACAGATTCTCCATCTGCAGATTCTTCATATAGGGGACGAAAATGCCGCTCGCATACAAATGATCGACCGGAATATCGAAAAAACCTTGAATCTGATCGGCGTGCAAATCCATCGTCATGATCCGGTCGACGCCCGCCGCGCGTAACAGATTGGCCACCAGTTTGGCTCCTATCGAGACGCGGGGCCGGTCCTTGCGGTCCTGACGGGCCCATCCGAAATAGGGCATGACGGCAATCACCCGATGAGCCGACGCGCGGTGGGCCGCATCGATCATCAGCAGCAGCTCCATCAGATTGTCCGCAGGCGGGAAAGTCGACTGCACGATGAAGACGGTGCACCCGCGAATACTTTCGTCGTAGGCAGGCTGAAACTCTCCGTCGCTGAACTCCAAGACCTGTGAATTACCGAGATTTACGCCGAAATTGGCTGCGATCTTCTCGGCCAGATAGCGCGAGCCCCGGCAGGAGAAAATCTTGAGTTTGTGAATGGCCATGATCAGAAGGGTTGATTCATTCGGATGCAAATGTACTCCAAATTTAGCGAAAATAAGGGACGGATCGTCACTTTTTATTCACAAAAATGCGGTATGGACACGGACCGCTGCGGCGTTGTCCCCGACACTCCACCCCGATGCCTACCGGTCCGAGGCCGGCCGCAGGCAGCGGCCGATAAAATCGAGAATTTCCGTACGGCCCCTCTTTTTCTCGGACGACGTCAGGAAAACTGGCGGCAATTCCTCCCAAGACTCGAGCAATACCCGGCGATAGCGCGCCACGTTCGATGCGAGCCGGTCGGCAGAAAGCTTGTCGGTCTTGGTGAAAACCAGTCCGAACGGGACGCCCGCGCGACCGAGCATCTCGATGAAGCGCAGATCGATCTTCTGCGGCTCGTGACGCGAGTCGAGCAGCACGAACAGGAAAACCATTTGCTCGCGCCGGAGCACGTAGTCGGTAATCAGCTTCGAGAATTCGCCCCGCTGGCTTTTCGATACGCGGGCATAGCCGTACCCCGGCAGATCGACCAGATACCAGCTTCCGTTGACCAGAAAATGGTTGATGAGCCGCGTCTTCCCCGGTGTCGACGACACCTTGGCCAGCGAGGGGGAGTCGGTCAGCATGTTGATGAGCGACGACTTGCCGACGTTCGAGCGCCCGATGAAGGCGAATTCGGGCAGTCCGTCCGAGGGACACTGGCCGAGCGAGCTGCTGCTGACGGTAAAAATCGCGGAAGTGACGTTCATCGGAAAGGTTTTCGGCAAAGGTCGCAAATTTTCGGCGAAAACCGAAACGCGGACCGGGAACGTGCCGCCAGCCCCCGACCGGAAAGCGCCGGTTCAACGGCTCAACAAATTCAGATATTCCGCCTCGGCCCAATCGTCCGTCTTGGCGTCGCGGAGCATCCGCATGCACAGATCGGAAAGCGCGAGCGTCTCGCCCTGCGGTACATCACGGAAAAAGAGAGTCCAAACCTCGTTCCCGACTACGCAACGGAACGTGATCGAATAGGCCGCATAGCGCCCTTCGTACCGACTGTCGAAATGCTCGATCATGTCGGTTATCCGATCGTACAGCGCGTCGGCCAGTTGCTGACCGATGCGGAAAGATTTCGTTTCGACCCGGTAACGCTTCATTCTTTCCTGCCGCCGCTTCGTATCTATGCTGTCGTTGTGCTCTATATGGCGACGTATCGCACTGTAAGGCAACTCTGGAGTTACATCCTCGGCTCTGAAGTAGACATAGGGATACTCTTTGTCCAGTTCGTCGTCTACTTCCTTAAGATTCGCGATTCGCTTGACTTCGAGCCGATACGAGTTGTCCGCCGTATCTTTCAAGATTCGCAGGCCGGCTACATCTCGGGGATCGTTCATGCCGGGATCCGGCCTGAAGAAAAATTCCACCGGCGCATTGAAACGGTCGAAAAACAATCGTTCCAGATCCGACTTGCTTCCCAGATTGTACGACACCTCGACGGAACCGTCCGGCAGGATATTCTCCAAATTGCACCGGTCGATATTGTTTTCCACTCTTTTTACGAACATGAAAGGCTCGCCGGCAGAAAGAGATTGCAACGCGAACGACGACAGGAAAAGCACGAGAGTTTTTTTTCAGCATGGCGATCGTTTTTTAGTTTTTCGGAACTGTTCCGCGACAGGACGTGCCGCTGCGGAGAGAAAAGCCGCCGGACCGTTCGCCGAGCGCCGCAAAACGAACGATCCCGGACCGGCGGACCTCGTCTTCGTTTCGGAAGCCGCTGCGGCCGCTCCGCACCCGAAGGTAAGGTAACGAAAATCAAACGAATATCCAAATCCGATCCCGGCCGAAGCAGCGCCGTTTCCGGACGCACGATCCGGATCGGCCCGCCGGAGGATTCCGCGACCCGCGTTCTCCGGCTCCGGCAAGCGGGCCGGCACGGGCCCGAGGCAAAATCGACCGACCGCATTTTTTGCAGGCACATGCAATTTAAAGGCCGGTTCATGACACGAAAAAAGCAAAGTTGCGCTATCTTTGTCATCGGGAGCAGGGCATGACCCGGGAATCGCGCATTCCGGTGCAAGGTATTTCCGCCTGGAGCCGCGGCCTCGGAGAAACTGGTATCCCCCTCAAAAAACGGAACAAGCATGGCAACCGTAGAAACCATCTATTTGGGCGAGCTTCGCACCGAAGCGACCCATGTGCAGTCGGGCAGCAAGATTCTGACCGACGCGCCGACCGACAATCACGGAAAGGGCGAAGCTTTCTCGCCGACCGATCTGGTAGCCGCAGCATTGGGCAGCTGCATGATGACGCTGATGGGCATCGCGGCCCGGACGCAAGGCGTCGACATAGTCGGGACCCGCCTGAGCATCACCAAGGTAATGAGCGCCGATCCGCGCCGCATCGGCGAGATAATAATCGACATACGCTTCCCTGAAGAGATGGCTCCGAAAACGCGCACCGTGCTGGAACGGGCGGCGGCTACCTGCCCGGTGGCCCGCTCGCTGCATCCCGACTGCAAGCAAACGGTCCGCTTCCACTACGGAGAATAAGCCTGCGCCGGCACGTCGCTGAAAATCACCGAACCGCACGGCACCGGGCCATGCGGATTATTGTCGTCAGCCTATGATTACCTTTACCGTCGCACTGGCCGCGCTCATAGCCGGCTATTTCATCTACGGGAAATTCGTTTCCCGCGTCTTCGGCGTCGATCCGAAACGCGCGACTCCGGCCTACACCAAACAGGACGGAGTAGACTATATTCCGATGCCGGCGTGGAAAATCTTCATGATCCAGTTCCTGAATATCGCGGGCCTCGGTCCCATATTCGGAGCGATCATGGGAGCCAAGTTCGGCACGGCTTCTTACCTGTGGATCGTGCTGGGCAGTATCTTCGCCGGAGCCGTGCACGACTTTCTCTCGGGCATGATATCGCTCCGTAACGACGGAGAAAGCCTGCCCGAGACGATCGGCCGATACCTCGGAAGCCGGTTCAAGCAGTTCATGCGGGTCTTCTCGGTGCTGCTGATGGTACTGGTCGGCGCCGTATTCGTGGCCGGACCGGCCGGCCTGCTCGCCAAGCTGACGCCGGACAGCCTCGATCTGGCGTTCTGGGCGACCGTCGTGTTCGTCTATTATGTACTGGCCACGCTGCTGCCGATCGACAAGATCATTGGCAAGATCTATCCGCTGTTCGCCATCGCATTGATATTCATGGCTGTCGGAATACTCGTCATGCTTTTCTGGCATCATCCCTCCCTGCCCGAACTGACCGACGGCGTGGCCAATACACACCCCGACGGTCTGCCGATCTTTCCCATGATGTTCGTATCGATCGCCTGCGGGGCGATCTCGGGATTCCATGCGACGCAGTCGCCGATGATGGCCCGCTGCATGACCAGCGAGAAATACGGACGTCCGGTTTTCTACGGAGCCATGATCACGGAAGGGATCGTCGCGCTCATCTGGGCGGCCGCGGCCACCTACTTTTTCCACACCGACGAAGGAACCGCGCTGTTCGCCGCCTCGTCGGGCAACGACAACGCCGCGATCATCGTCAATTCGATCACGCGGGACTGGCTCGGCACGCTGGGCGGTCTGCTCGCCGTGCTGGGCGTGATCGCCGCGCCGATCACCTCGGGCGACACGGCCTTCCGGTCGGCCCGGCTGATCGTAGCCGATTTCATGCACCTCGACCAGCGGCCGATCCTCAAGCGGCTGGCCATCTCCGTTCCGCTGTTCGTCGCGGGCTTCGTCATCCTGCGGATCGACTTCGCCGTCCTGTGGCGCTACTTCGCATGGTGCAATCAGACGCTGGCCGTGTTCACGCTCTGGGCTCTGACGGTTTATCTGGTCCGCGAGCGCAAGCTCTATGCGATCACGCTGATTCCGGCGCTGTTCATGACGGCCGTCTGCTCGACTTATATCTTTATCGCCGGCGAGGGACTGGCTCTGCCCCGGAATCTCTCCTACGCATTGGGAGGAGCGGCGACACTCGCCGTGCTCGGTTTGTTCCTGAGATGGAAAAGACGGTACGAGCGACGAAACGCCGTCCCGTACAAGAAACCCGGATCGCCGGAGAAGTGCCCGGGAAACGATTGACGGAACCCGAAAGAACGCCGCGCCTCGGCATCGCCGCACGCAAAAAACCACCGCAGATGCCGGACGAAGGCAACCGGAATATAATAGATATGGCAACCGGAATGAAGCATGCGAGCTTTCGTCCGTACGGCGAGGCGCTTTCGACGCCGATCCGCCGGATCGGGCTTCTGCTCATGCTCGCATGCTGTTCCGCATGGACCGGTTGCCGCCGGCCCGATCGTCCGAGCTCTGTTTCGGAGCGTCTGCAGGAAAGAAAGTGGATCGCACAATTCCCGGGCCCCAAGGACTACTCCTGCGAAATGCGGTTCACGGCGACGGAGCGGATCGTCACGCTCGTCTACATGGGAAGGCACGAAAGCCGCTCGGACTACCGTCTTTTCGACGAGCCGGCCTGCCGTTTCGACCCGGCGAAGACGGGCGGGAACGAAAACGGACGCTACATCGTGACGCGGACCCTCGTCCGCGACGGAGCGGACGAACCGTACCGCGAAGAGTTCCGGGCCTTCGCCATCTCGGAACTGTCCGACTCCCTGCTGATTCTGCAGGATATGAAAACCCATGCCACGACCGTCTTCCGGGGAGAACGGACGCCCTTTCAAAAGACCGCAACCGGTTCCGATACGGCCGCGAACAGGCGGAACCGATAACGGAGCCGGCGCTGTCGATTGCGAACAATAGGATTTTTATTACCTGCCCGACGACCGGCAAGCCGGAGACCCGCCCCGAGCGGATAGCCGGGAACGGCCAAACAGGCGATACCGGTCACCACCGGACCGCTCCCGGTCGTAACTCGACCCATACCAGTACCACCGCCATCTTTCGGCCGTTTCCGGCCGAAACTTCTCCGACGGATAGCAGGAACCGCCCGGCGCGGCTCCGAACCGGCTACTTCGGGGCTTTCTTGTAAAGATAGTAGGCGATGAACGCGTAGATAAAATTCGGAATCCAGACCGAAACGTACGGGGGCAGCAGACCGCCCTTGGCGAATTCCTCGGCAAACTTGCTGAACAGAATGAACGAGAAAGCCAGCACGATGCCGATACCGATGTGCAACCCCGTTCCTCCCCGCACCTTCCGCGACGAAAGCGACACGCCGATGATCGTCAGGATGAACGTCGAGACGGGATAGGCGAAACGGTTGTGCCGCTCGACCTCGAAGCGCGAGATCATGTCCGAGCCCTTGATCTTCTGCTGAGCGA
Organism: uncultured Alistipes sp.; assembly: GCA_902491835.1. Lineage (GTDB taxonomy): Bacteria > Bacteroidota > Bacteroidia > Bacteroidales > Rikenellaceae > Alistipes_A. The sequence goes on from CABUJP010000010.1 coordinate 8,417, forward strand.
TGAACCGGCCCAGCTGGTGTATGTTCATCGTCTTGACGAGCTCCTCGACGCGGCCGAGCTCGGTCGTGCTCAGGTTGACGACCGTGTCCAAAGGCTGAGTATTGTCGAACGTCTCCTTCTCGCCCTCGAACGTCCGGCGAATGCTGCGCGGCGCCGTCCAGCGGCCCGTCTCGGGATCGAGCTTCACGTTGGCGGCCTCCAGCGACGAGACCATCGCGTTGTCCTCGTAGGACTCGAGCGCGAAATACGACGCGCCCTGCTTGTCGTCGGAGTAGCTGCGGATGTAGATGAACGTGCCGGGCTCGATCTGGCGATAGATATGCTGGTCGTACTTGATGCCCTTAATGCGCTTGATGTAGTTCATCTCGAACTTGAGCCGCTCGCCGTTGGCTGCGGGAATCACGTACAGGTTCAGCCCCAGACTCAGCAGTGTGATCGCCGCAGCGCTCAGGAAATAGGGCCACATCAGCCGCTTGAAGCTGACGCCGGCCGACAGAATCGCGATGATCTCGGTCTGATAGGCCATCTTCGAGGTGAAGAAGATCACGGCGATGAACGTGAACAGCCCGCTGAACTGATTGATAAAGAACGGGATGAAATTGAAATAATATTGCAGGATGATTTTCGACAGCGGAGCCTTGAGCTCGATGAAGTCGTCGATCTTCTCGGCGGCGTCGAAAATCACGACGACGACGATGATCAGCGCGATGGCGAACACGTATGTTCCCAAAAACTTGCGGATTATGTAGCGATCGATGATCTTGACACCGGGAAACTTCATGCTCTTTTCTGTAAATCCGGGAAAACGACCCGCGCCCTGCCGCGAATCCGAACGACGGTCAAAGTTAATAAAATTTTCCGCTCATAGACACAACGGCTTCCGGGCCGAAAAATTACAGCCGGCGCGAAAAACGCTCGACAGCTCCGGGCTTCCAGCTCGAGAACGTTCCGTCGAGAATATGCCTGCGCGCCTCGCGCACAAGCCACAGATAGAACGAAAGGTTGTGCAGGCTGGCGATCTGAGCGGCCATCATCTCGCCGGCTATGGTCAGGTGGCGCAGATAGGCCTTCGTGTAGACCAGGTCGACGAAACAGGTCGCGCCCGGGTCGATCGGCGAAAAGTCGTCCCTCCACTTCACGTTGCGGATATTGACGATGCCCTCCGTAGTGAACAGCATGCCGTTGCGCCCGTTGCGCGTCGGCATCACGCAGTCGAACATGTCAACTCCTCGCTCGATGCCCTCCAACAGATTGGCCGGCGTGCCCACGCCCATCAGGTAGCGGGGTTTGTCGCGGGGCAGCAGGCCGTCGAGCAGCCCGATCATCTCGTACATCACCGGAGCCGGCTCGCCCACGGCCAGCCCCCCGATCGCATAGCCGTCGGCGTCGAACTGCCGGACGAACTCGGCCGAGCGGGTCCGCAGATCGGGATAGGTGCATCCCTGCACGATCGGGAACAGCGACTGATAATGACCGTATTTCGGCTCCGTTTGCCGATAGCGGTCGAAGCACCGCTCGAGCCAGCGACAGGTCAGATCGAGCGAGCGGGCCGCATAGTCGTACGGCGCGTCGCCCGGCGGACACTCGTCGAACGCCATCATGATATCGGCCCCGATCGAACGCTGGATGTCGATCACCCCCTCGGGCGTAAACAGATGCTTCGACCCGTCGATATGCGAGCTGAAGCGGCATCCCTCTTCCGAGAGCTTCCGGCAGCCGGCCAGCGAGAAAACCTGGAATCCGCCGCTGTCGGTCAGGATCGGACGGTCCCACGAGCAGAAGCGATGCAGGCCGCCGGCCCGCTCCAGAATATCGGTCCCCGGACGCAGGTACAGATGGTAGGTATTGCCCAGAATGATCTGTGCGCCCGCCTCGTCCACCAGATCGCGGTGAAACACGCCCTTGACGCTGCCGACGGTGCCGACGGGCATGAAAATGGGCGTTTCGATCGTCCCGTGGTCGGTCGAGATCAGCCCGGCGCGGGCCGAGCTGCCGGGATCGGTATGAAGCAGTTCGAAGTTCATTGCCGGCAAAGGTAAATATTTTCCGGCGGATCGGGAAACGTTTGCGGATTCCCCGAAAATCCGGTACCTTTGCGGTAAACTCCAACTTCGGCGGTGGACTATCTCGACCTGCTATACGACTACCTTCTATCCCAAGGCATCGCGCATCCGGACTGGATGCTGGCCGCCATGGCCGGAGCCTTGACCGCGTTTTTCGTCCAGCTGTACTACTGGCTCGGCCGGTACGGCGGCCTCCCCCGCTTCCGCAACAACCGGGGCATCCGGCCGCAAATCCCGTCGCCGCCCGTTTCCGTCGTCGTCGTGATCCGCGAGAACGGCTACTATTTCATCGAAAACTACCTGCCACTGCTGCTCGGCCAGCGATACGACGAGTTCGAGGTCGTCGCCGTCGATTGCAGCTACGACGAGGAGATCGGCGAGCTGCTGCACGAGAAAAGCCTCGCCTGCTCCCGGCTCCACGTGACGGCGATCAAGCAGCAGCGTAGCGCGGGTCACGGCACGAAGCTGGCGCTGACCGTCGGCATCAAAGCCTGCTCCTACGAGCACATCGTGTTCACGACGACCGACTGCTACCCGTCGTCGGACAAATGGCTGTCGCTGATGGCCAAGGGCTTTATCAACGGCGACATCGTGATCGGCTACTGCGGCATCGAGCGGAGGAAGGGACTCGCCAACCGGCTGATCCGGTGCAGCCGGCTCGCCGGATCGGTGCGCTGGCTGTCCGCCGCGACCCGGGGCCGAGCCTACCGGGGCATCGCGGGCAACATCGGCTACACCAAAAGCCTCTACTTCGAAAGCCGGGGCTTCAACTACCTGAACATGGAGATCGGCGACGACGACCTGTTCATCCAGAAGATCGCGACGCCCGACAACGTAAGTGTCGTCATGAATCCGGCCGCGACGATGCGTCAGGTTCCTTTCGGCGGACTGGGCTGGTGGCGCGCGGTGCGGCGGTTCTACGCCTATTCGTTCCGGTACTATCCCGCCCGCGTCAAGCGGTCGGTACGCACGGAGCTCTCGAGCCGCCTGCTGTTTTTCGCGCTGTCGGCAGCGGCCGCCCTGCTGCTTCCCTTGCCTCTGATCGCCGTTCCGCTCTCGCTGGTGCTCATACGGCTGCTGCTGCTGGAGCTGAAGATCCGCCGTATCGGCCGCCGGGTCGGCGAGCGGGGACTGGCATGGGCCTACATTCTGCACGATTTTTGGGCGCCCATCGGAGAATTCGCTCTGGCGCTGGGCAACCGCATCCGGCCCAACAGGAAAATATGGAGATAGAACAGTATATCGTATCGACCGACCAACAGCTCGTCGAGCGGGCGCTGGACGGAGACACCGTAGCGTTCGAGCACCTGTTCAACCGCTACCGCGACTCGATCTACCAGCTATACATCCAGCGGACGAGCGGGCGGACCGACGACGCGAGCGACCTGTTGCAGGAGACCTTCGTCAAGGTTTACCTGAACATGCAGCGATACGACAGCCGCTACACTTTCGGCCAATGGGTCTATACGATCGCGCGCAACACGTTCATCGACTACATGCGCCGCAAGCGCGACGACACCGTTCCGATCGACCGGATCGGCGAGCGCGTCTCCTCGTCCTGGGGCGGCCCCACACCTGAGGAGCGGATGATCACCGACCAAAGCCGCGCCCGGCTCGAGTCGTTTCTCGAGAAAATGTCGCCCCGCTACCGGGAACTGATCGAGCTGCGCTTTTTCAAGGAATACTCCTACGAGGAGATCGCCGCCAAGTTGCAACTGCCGATGGGTACGGTCAAAACGCAGATACATCGCGCGCGAGAGCAGCTCTGCCGCTTCATCACGGAAAGCGGATCGCGCTGAAGCCACATCCCGTCCGGTCGCAACCCTTCTCATACCCGCTTATTCCCAGATCCCGAACCTCCTGGACCGGAAGTCTCCCCACAAAGTAGACGATCCTGCGGATACCGCAAGCGTCCGAGTCGCCGACTCAAGACCGGCATGCGGCATAAACGAACCGTTGCGAACATGCAAGCTGGAAGCGGAAACCGTCCGGAAACAATAGCAGGCCCATAATTCCGAGACCCGAGTTACCGGAAGTTTATTCTCGTGCGACAAGCAGGGAGCATGTCAGCGTTCGCCAAGGGTCACTCTCCGCAAGTAGCGCCCTTGTCATGTGCGGGAGAAAGAACCTCGCGGAGCGAGCCTTTCAACTTTCCATATAGAGAATGAACGCAAGTAGTAGGTAGAGCAGAGACCATCCGGCAAAGATGAACCGTGCCTGCCCCGGATGCCTCTCCCGGTTCTTATACGCTACGACAAAGGGTATTGCGGGCAAACAGATCAGTACCGCAAGAATTTTGGGAACATAGGGAACAACGTTCCATACGGCTCTCGACACATAGTAGGCCGCGGATATGATGACCCAAACGGTTATCAGTCCTGGTATCATAATTAGGTAAACAGAATACGGGCCGCCGGTCGCCATCGTGCGAAAGGAACGATAACCCGTCCGCTACGGACCGCACGGCGCGAAGAAATGCCGGTTTCCGAACCCGTCGTCGAACCTTACCGAAGCAAAACCGGAAGCGGGAGGACCTGAGCGCCGGCCGAAAATACCGATATGCGAAGTACCTGCCCGAGCCGTTCCGGAGCCGCAAGGCCGAAGACCCGGGCTACTCGTGACCGGAATAATACTTCATAAATTGCGTGCGCTCGTAAAGCTCCGGATCGGGTATGTTGCGGGCATTCATCCGCCCGATGAAGTCGCGCGTGGAAAGAAAGCCATGACGACCCATCCACGACCCGACGAACCGGTTCATCTCGGCGATCACGCCGAACCCTCGTTCGTACACGGCGCTGGCTATCTCAACGGCGGAAGCTCCGGCCAGCATGGCCTTCACGACGTCCTCGCCCTGATGAACGCCGGTCGAGGCGGCCAGATCGATCCCGGGCTCCGATCCGCTGACGAGCGCCGCCCAGCGCAGTACGCCCGACAGTTCGGACCGATGGCTGTACAGATTGCCTGCGCGCACGGTCAGGCGATCGATATCTATATCGGCCGGATAGAAGCGGTTGAACAGTACGACGCCCTGAATTCCCCGGGCATAAAGCCCGCGCACGATTCGCAGCGGATTGGTAAAGCCGGCGCCCAGCTTGACCGCGAGCGGCACGGACACGACCTCTCGCACCCGAGCCGCCACGTCGAAATACGCGCGCTCGATCTGCTCCGAGGGGAGATCCGCGTCCGTAGGCAGGACGAATATGTTCAGCTCGATCGCCGAAGCCCCCGCCTGCTCGATCGACCGCGCAAAGGAGACCCACTCGCCCGCGTGAACGCAGTGGATACTGGCGATCACGGGAATCGCGCACCGGTTCCGCGCCTCCCGGATCAGATCGAGATACTGTGCGAGCGCGTGTTCCGACACGTACCGGCGCACGTAGTCGCCGGCTTCGGGATAGTCGCTGTAACGATCCAGCCCGGAAGCCTCGTGCAGAATCTGCTCCTCGAAAACGGACTTGAGCGCGACGGCGCCCGCTCCGGCCTCCTCGGCTTCGACGATGTGACGCAGCGTCGAGGTAAGACCCGAGCTGCCCATAATGACCGGACTGGAAAGCTCCAGACCGAGGTACTGCGTTGCGATACTATTCATGTCCGATCGTTTTATCCTGCGTTTTGCGGCGGTTTCGAGCATAGGACCATCCTTCCTCGTTCACCTCGAAAGCGTATACGCTCGTCTGAGTATAGGTTTCGCCGGGACGCAGCACGGCCGACGGGAAGTTGTCGTGGTTCGGCGCGTCGGGAAAATTCTGCGTCTCGAGCGCAATACCTGTCCGGAAGTCGTGCCGGTCGCCGCGCTTGCCGACGTCGCTGCCGTCCATGAAATTGCCGCTGTAAAATTGCAGGCCGGGCCGGTCGGTCCATACCTTCATCAGGATCCCCGTATAAGGCTCGTACACTTCGGCGGCCAGCTCGAGCGAATCGCCCGTGCGGTCGAGCACCCAGTTATGATCGTAGCCTCCGGCGGGTCGCATCGCCGGGAAATCGGACTCGACGCGCCACCCGATCGGCGTCGCGGTCCGGAAGTCGAGCGGCGTACCCTCGACGCTCGCCAGCTCGCCGGTCGGAATCAGCCCCTCGTCGGTCGGCGTATAGCGGCTGGCGTGAATCGTCAGCACATGCGACCCGATTCCCCGGGCCGACGTACCGTTCAGATTGAAATAGACATGGCTCGTCGGATTCAGCACCGTCGGGGCGTCGGTCGTCGCCCGGTACTCGATGCGCAGCGCGTTGCCGTCCGTCAGCGTGTAGGTCACCGAGATCGAAAGCGCCCCCGGATAGCCCTCCTCGCCGTCCGGCGAGAGGTAGCTCATCTCGACGGCCTGTTCCCCGGCCTCGTTCACGAAAGGCCGCGCATCCCACACCTTGTCCGCGAACCCGCCGCTGCCGCCGTGCAGATGATTCGCCCCGTCGTTGACCGTCAGGCGGTACTCGCGGCCGTCGAGCTCGAAGCGCGCGCCGCCGATCCGGTTGCCGTAGCGCCCCACGATCGGACCGCTGAACCGGTCGCCCGCAGCCAGGTAGTCGTCGATCGTCTCGTATCCCCACACCACATCGCGATACACGCTGTCCGCGCCGCGAGCCCAAAGCGCCACGACGCGGGCCCCGAAATTGGTGATCTGGACGAGCATTCCCCTCTCGTTGCGCAGCGTGTACAGCGAGACAGGCTTGCCTTGCACGGTTTTCTCGAAGGCGCTCTCGGGGATAGGGATCGCCTCCCCGTGCCGGTGTCCGCCCTGTCCGCACCCGGCACAGATACCCAGCGCGCCGAGCAGCATAGCGGTTCGTAGCAACTTGTTTTTCATCGTCAGTCCGAATTTCGGGAACGGATCGTCCGGACTCTCTGCATTCCGACGGACAAAAACCGCTCCGATATGCAAAAATAAAAAACTATTGCGAAAAACAACCGTCCGACCGGGCGAATCGCTCTGTGTCGCCGGCAAATCCGCCGCGAGCAGCCCTCGTCCGACCTGCTCCGCAACGCCGCTCGGCACAGAAAGCTCACGACCGCCCGAACGATCGGGAAAGCGCCCGGCCGGAGAACCTTCGGAAGGCTTATGCTTCGCATACACGATAGCGCGCCCGCGCTTTTTTAAGGCTCCATATGACGGGGAAACCGCCACAACAGCCATAGGTCGCCGGCACGAAAACCCTCGAGGACCTTCGCATACAAAAGCAAAAAAGCGTCGCAAAAAATCAGAGCCATAAGTCTCGTTACCGCTCCGGGCCTCCGGCCGGAAATGCCTTTCCCGAACAGCTCCACCGGCAACACGGCCCGCTCGTCCGGAAAGCCGCCATACTCGATCCGGACACCCGGTCCGCCTCGTCCGAAGTCCCCGTCGACAAAAGCCGTTCTGCTCGGAATCCCGAAAAACGCTATCTTTGCCCGCGTAATCCCCTAACGCACGAATACGATGTGGCTGACCCTGTCGCTGCTCTCGGCCCTCTTTCTCGGGCTGAACGAGGTGGCCAAGAAAAGCGCGCTGAACTCGAACGCCGTGATTCCGGTGCTGGCCGTCAGCATCTGGATCAGCGCGTTGCTGTTCCTTCCCTTGCAGATATTGAGCATGGCGGCTCCTGTATGGATTCGGGAGTCGGCATTCTACATTCCGTCCGTATCGGCAGAGGCTCACTGGGGGATCGTGCTCAAGGCGGTCATCGTGCTCGGGTCGTGGATTTTCGGCTTTTTCGCCACAAAGCATCTTCCGCTGACGATCTCCGCATCTATCAAGGCGACGCGGCCGGCTTTCGTCGTGCTCGGAGCCGTGCTGATTTTCGGCGAGCGGCTCGACGCGGCGCGCTGGACGGGCATGGCGATCGTGCTCGGAGCCCTGGCCGCGCTGTCGCGGCTCGACAAGCGCGACGGACGGGACGACCGGGAATCGCCCCGCCGCAAGACGCTGTGGATCTGGTTCCTGATCGCCTCGACGCTGCTCGGCGCAGCCAGCGCGCTATGGGACAAGTTCCTGATCGCCCGCTACGACAGGCTCGCCGTTCAGGCATACACGTGCTACTACCAGTCGCTGATGATGATCGCCATCGTCATGACCATGTGGTATCCCTCGCGCAAGCGCTCAACCCCCTTCCGCTGGCGATGGTCGATCTTTCTGACCGCCGCACTGCTGACAGCAGCCGACTTTCTCTACTTCTACGCGCTGAGCGATCCGCAGGCCTTGCTGTCGGTCGTTTCGACGATCCGGCGGTCGGGCGTCGTCGTCACGTTCGTCGTGGGCGCGCTGATGTTCCGCGAGCGGCAGATCGGCACGAAGGCCGCGCTGCTCGCTGTCGTACTGGGCGGAGTCGCGCTGCTCTATTTCGGATAGCGGACCGGAGGCTCAGCAAGGCGTCCCGGTTAGGGAAGCAAACCGCCAACCCCTCGGCCGAAACCCGCACGGACAAGACCTCCGAGACTGTCGGCAAGTTTTAATCCTTCGAGAACCGCATATTCAAAATGCCCGGTCACATTACCGGCCCCCGGGTTCTCAACGCCTCCGGCTTCCTCGTATGACGTTCCCTCCGACAGAGGAAATTTCACGGCAGGGCCTAATCGGATGCGCGGTCTGCGGCCGCAAACCGCGGTTGACGGATACGGAAATCCGGGTGCGAACGCGCATGGCACACCGAAGCATACAATCGCCTCGGAATATTTCCAAAGCAGCGAATACAAAAGAGGCTGTCGCAGAGACAGCCTCTTATATTTTCCGTTGCAGGAAAGACGGTACGGAACACCCGAAGGCTAACGGCCGAAAATCGAGTTCAGCACATGAGCCAGGCGGAAGCCTCCCTTCTGCAGTTGCTGCTCGGCCAACAGATTGCCCCGATACCGGTCCGGATCGGATACATTCTCATCGGGACGGACGATGTCGTAAGCGACGATGCAGTTGCGGGCATTGTCGGCGACCCACTCCCTTGGCGTACCCTTGACCAGCTCGGCCCGCTCCTCCTTGGTGCAGTGTCCCAAGTACCGGCACCACTCCGAAACGCTCCATGCATGAGGGCCGTAAGAAGGCATGTTATCCCATACGCTATGGAAAAGTTCCTTGCGGCCGTTGATCTCCACCCAGTAATTCGAGGGCCGGTAATTGTAGATCACATGCGCCGGACAGTGCATGTCGGGCAGGAAATGGACCAGATGCTTGATCAGAAGCAGCACGGTCGAGTCGTCGAGGTTGCGGTACTTCCCGTCGCCCAGACGCTCGATGGCTTTCTCGATAGCCATCAGCGCATCGCCGGGGAAATCGCCCTCGGCATACTCGAAATCCTTGTTGACGGGCACGCAGTGGTCGAACCACTCGTTCGAGTAGCCGCTCTTGGTCACATAGCCCATGTAATCCATCCACGAGGCGTAGTAGACGATGTCGTCGTGTCCCTCGAGGTACTTGGAAATGTTCTTCTTCGCCTTGGAGGTCATATTCTCCCAAGCGATCATCGCCGAAACGTCGTGCCCCAGCTTGTCCCACGCAGAGGAGGAAAAGGGAACGACAAGCAGCACGAGCGCCGCCGCAAAAATCTTCTTCATGTGAGCTTTCGTTTAAGTTCGACACGGTAGGTCCTAACAAAGATAAGCATAATCCGCGTTCCGATCAACCCGCCGGCGCTCTTCCCCCGAGAAAACGCGCTCCCTGGCTCCACTTCCCCGAAAGAGCGAGCCGACGCAAACGGCCGGACGGCACCGCGACCAAGCGCCCGACCCGTCGAAAAACCGTCCACGTCGGACCGGCAGCCGTGTGCCCCCGCAGGACGTAGCTTACGAACAATCCGGAACCGGCGACACCGCAAACGCGCGGACGACTTTTTTAAAGGAATGAAAAAGAGGCTTCCGACAAGCCTCCTAAAACGAAAATCGCCCCTGTCAGAAATCGTTCTGACAAGGGCGAAACCGTAAAATACAAATTCGCTCCCGGGTCCAACCGCCCGGCGAACTTCCGAAACGGTCCTCGCCCCGTTTCCCCGCGTTGTTGCGGTGGACCGGAAAGCCCGCTATTTCGCCTGACGCTTGCGCATCGTCTCGTCGAGAATGATCTTGCGCAGGCGGATCGACTTGGGCGTCACCTCGACATACTCGTCCTCCTTGATATACTCGAGCGCTTCTTCGAGCGAGAAGATGACCGGCGGCGCGATCGACACCTTGTCGTCCGATCCGCTCGCGCGCATGTTGGTCAGCTTCTTGGACTTGGTCAGGTTGATGACGATATCCTCGGAGCGGGTGCTCTCGCCCACGACCTGACCGGCATAAATCTCGTCCTGAGGCGAGACGAAGAACGTGCCGCGATCCTGCAGCTTATTGATCGCGTAGGCATAGGCCGTACCGGTCTCCATCGCGATCAGCGAGCCGTTCTGACGCATCTCCATATCGCCCTTATAAGGCTCGAAGCCTTTCAGCCGGTGCGACATGACGGCCTCGCCGGCCGTAGCCGTCAGCAGGTTGCTGCGCAGTCCGATGATACCGCGCGACGGAATGTCGAACACGATGCGCTGACGGTCGTGCACGGTCGTCATGTCGGTCATCGTGCCCTTGCGCTTGGTCACCAGCTCGATCGCGCGGCCCGAGTACTCCTCGGGAATGTCGATCGTCAGCTCCTCGACCGGCTCGCATTTCTGCCCGTCGATCTGCTTGACGATGACTTTCGGCTGTCCCACCTGAAGCTCGTACCCTTCGCGGCGCATCGTCTCGATCAGCACCGACAGGTGCAGCACGCCCCGCCCGTACACGACGAAACTGTCGGACGACGCCCCGGGCTCGACCCGCAGCGCGAGATTCTTTTCCAGCTCGCGGTCGAGCCGCTCCTTGATGTGGCGCGAGGTGACGTACTTACCCTCGCGGCCGAAAAAAGGAGAGTCGTTGATCGTGAACAGCATGCTCATCGTCGGCTCGTCGATCGCGATCGGATCGAGCGGCTCGGGATTCTCGTAATCGCAGACCGTGTCGCCGATCTCGAAGCCCTCGATGCCGACCAGCGCGCATATCTCGCCGCAATCGACGCTCTCGACCTTCGTCTTGCCGAGCCCGTCGAATACCATCAGGTCCTTGATGCGCGTCTTGACCATCGTCTTGCCGTCCCGCTTGGCGAGCGTGATCGGCATGCCCGAACGGAGCGTGCCGCGCGTCAGCTTGCCGACGGCGATACGGCCCACGTAGGGCGAATATTCGAGCGACGTAATCAGCAGCTGAGGCGTCCCCTCCTTCATTTCCGGAGCGGGTATGTTGTCGATGATCGCGTCCAGCAGCGGCGTGATGTCCTTCGTGCGCTCCTTCCATACGTGCGACATCCATCCCTGCTTGGCGCTGCCGTAGATCGTCACGAAGTCGAGCTGCTCCTCGGTCGCGTTCAGCGTGAACATCAGGTCGAACACCTGCTCGTAGACTTCCGCGGGACGGCAGTTCGGCTTATCGACCTTATTGACGACGACGATCGGCTTCTTGCCCAGCGACAGCGCTTTCTGCAGCACGAACCGCGTCTGGGGCATCGTGCCCTCGAACGCGTCCACGAGCAGCAGCACGCCGTCGGCCATGTTCAGCACGCGCTCCACCTCGCCGCCGAAGTCGGAGTGGCCCGGCGTATCGATGATGTTGATCTTGTATCCGTTGTAGTTGACCGACACGTTCTTCGACAGAATCGTGATCCCGCGCTCGCGCTCCAGATCGTTGTTGTCCATGATCAGCTCGCCGGTCTTCTCGTTGTCCCGAAAGAGGTGTCCCTGCATAATCATTTTGTCGACCAGCGTAGTCTTTCCGTGGTCGACGTGGGCGATGATCGCTATGTTGCGTATTTTTTGCATACCGTGTCTTTAAGTCGCGGCAAAGGTACGAAATTAATTTATCTTTGTCATCAATAAACTGTCAGCCATGAAGCAAGTCATCGAGGTCGGGCGCGGAGCGGACGCGCCCTCGCGGGTGGTGATCGGAGACGCGATCAACTCGCTGGAGAACTACCTGCCGTCGGGCCGCAAGGTCGTGATCGTGACGGACCCGAACGTCCACCGCCTGTACAAGGAAATCATCAACCGCTACGACTACTGCCTGATCGGTCTGGGCGAGCCCAACAAAACGCTCGGGACGGCAGGCAAGCTCTACGGCGAGCTGCTCGCCCGGGGAGCCGACCGTTCGACGTTCCTCGTCGGCTTCGGCGGCGGCATCGTGACCGACGTGACGGGCTTCGTCGCCTCGACCTACATGCGGGGCCTGCGCTTCGGCTTCGTCGCGACGACGCTGCTCGCGCAGGTCGACGCGAGCGTCGGCGGCAAGAACGGCGTCAACTACGAGGGATACAAGAACATGGTCGGGACCTTCAATCAGCCCGACTTCGTGCTCTGCGACCCGGCCATGCTCGACACGCTGCCCGAGCGGGAGTTCCGGGCCGGGCTGGCCGAAATCGTCAAGGCGGGCCTGATCGCCGACAGGGAACTGTTCGGGCTGTTCGAGAGCCATTCGCTCGAGGAGTTCCGACGCGACCGGGCGCTGCTGGGAGAGGCGGTGATGCGGGCCGTGAGGGTCAAGGCGCATATCGTCGAGCGGGACGAGCGGGAGAGCGGCGAGCGGCGCAAGCTCAATCTGGGACATACGTTCGCGCATGCGATCGAAAAGTGCAGCCGCGACTTCCTGCACGGCGAGGCCGTCGCGATCGGCACGGTCACGATCGCGCGCCTGTCCGAAAGGCTCGGAACCGTCACGACGGAAGAGGCTGCCCGCGTGCGGAGCGTATTCGAGCGGATGGGGCTGCCCGTCGCGACCGGCATCGAATTGCCTCGCCTGATCGCCGCGCTGAAGCACGACAAGAAAAAAGAGGCCCGCTCGGTCGCCTTCGTACTGATGCGAGGCATCGGCGACTGCGAGATACGCCCGATGACGTTCGACGAGATCGACCGGACGGCGGATTTGCTGAAGTAGTACGGAGACACCCCTGTACGCTCCGGTGCCCGCCTCTCGTTCAAGCCCCGAAAGGCTGTATTTTTCCGTCGGAAAAACCGTGCGGCGAGCGTCTCCGGCGCCCCCCGAGGGAATAACGGTCCGATTCCGGCATACGGCATAAAACGCCCTGTCCGGACCGTCTCGGCGGCCCGGGGAAAGGCAGGTTTACGACACTCATCGAACGAGCGGGCAGTCCGGCGCGAAACGGATCCGGCGCACGATGGGATACCGACAGGACAGTCCGCCCGCGGCGGGTCCGGTTTCCGGAAGTTTTTGCAAAAAGCCCGATACCCGTTCTTCGCATGCGAGATAGGGCCGGCATGCGACCGCCCTTTCGCATTGCCCGGAATACCGAACCGAGGACGGATCGCCCGAAGCGAACCGCCCGGACAGGATCGGTATGCGTTCCGAAGCCGTCCGGCGACATCCGACGGCCCTCGGCCCCCTCGCTTTCGGACAAACGGCGGCATGCCGAAAAGAGCTACGTCCTCGTGCCCGCAGCCAGCATAAAAAACGAGGCCGGAGAAACCGGCCCCGTCGTATCGCTAAGATTTCCGCGAGCACTATACGCAACCCTGTGCCAGCATCGCGTTGGCCACCTTCATGAAACCGGCGATGTTCGCGCCCTTCACGTAGTTCACGTAGCCGTCCGGCTCGGTGCCGTACTTGACGCAGGCGGCATGGATGTTCTTCATGATCGAGTGCAGCTTCGCATCGACCTCCTCGGGCGACCACACGAGACGCATCGAGTTCTGCGACATCTCCAGCCCCGACGTGGCCACGCCGCCGGCGTTCGACGCCTTGCCCGGAGAGTAGAGCAGCTTATGATCCTGAAACGCCTTGATCGCTTCGGGCGTCGAAGGCATGTTGGCGCCTTCGGCCACGCAGACGCAGCCGTTGGCGATCAGCGTCTGCGCCTCGTCGCCGTCGAGCTCGTTCTGAGTGGCGCACGGCATCGCGATATCGCCCTTCACGCTCCACGGGCGCTGTCCCTCGTAATAGGTAGCCTGCGGATATTTCTCGGCATACTCCCTGATCCGGCCCCGGAAGATGTTCTTCAGTTCCATCACATAAGCCAGCTTGTCGGCGTCAATGCCCTCCGGATCGTAGACGTAACCCGACGAGTCGGACAGCGTCACGACCTTCGCACCGAGCTGGGTCGCTTTCTCGCAGGCATACTGGGCTACGTTGCCCGATCCGGAGATCGCGACCGTCTTGCCCTTGAAGCTGTCGCCGCGCGTAGCGAGCATTTCCTGAGCGAAGTAGCAGGTGCCGTAGCCGGTGGCTTCCGGACGCAGCGGGCTGCCACCCCAGTCGAGTCCCTTGCCCGTCAGCGTACCGGTGAATTCGTTGCGCAGCCGCTTGTACTGGCCGAACATGAAGCCGATCTCCCGGCCGCCCACGCCGATATCGCCGGCCGGAACGTCGGTATTCGCGCCGATGTGCCGCTGCAGCTCGGTCATGAACGACTGGCAGAAACGCATCACCTCGTTGTCGGACTTGCCCTTAGGATTGAAGTCCGAACCGCCCTTGCCGCCGCCCATCGGCAGCGTGGTCAGGCTGTTCTTGAACGTCTGCTCGAAAGCGAGAAATTTCAGAATGCTCAGATTCACCGACGAATGGAATCGGATGCCGCCCTTGTAGGGCCCGATCGCGCTGTTCATTTCGATGCGGTATCCCTTGTTGATCTCTATTTCACCCTTGTCGTTGAGCCATGGAACACGGAACATGACGATCCGCTCGGGCTCGGCGATACGCTCGAGCACCTTCATTTTCTGAAGCACGGGGTTCTGCAAGATGTACTCCGCCAGCGACTCCACGACCTCGTGCACCGCCTGATGAAACTCTTTCTCTCCGGGATTCTTGGCCACGATCTGAGCCATGAAGTCATCCACATACTGTTGAACGTGTTTTTCCATTGGACTTGGGGTTTACGTGTATTTTTACTCTGTTTCGGATCGTAAAAATAGCGCAATGAAATCTGAAAAACAAACAGAACGAGTGCCGACCGCCCGTTTCATCACATTTAGTTAAAAAACAAACATGAAAATCATTACTAAATCGCGGCCCGGCGAGGCGTTTGCTTTCAAATGGTAAGCTGCGGGCAGCCGGCGGCCTGAAATCGTTAGCGACGAAAAAAAAGCGGAAAAATTCGTTTTATTTTATCGTCCGTCCGCTCCGCCGTTCTGCCCAAGCGGCCCTGCCGTATCGTCCGCCGGAACCGCCGAAGGCACGCCGCCGAAAAGGCGGGGAAGCGGAAAAGTTTCGGGAAAACCGCGCCGCCGCAGCCGCGCGCGCCCTCACGGATCGGCTCCGGCCGCGCTATCGCCCGTTCTGCTGCAGGAACCGCTGCCGGATCACCTCGGCCACCGGTACTCCCTTGAGCTTGCTCTCGAGCCACGAAAGGATGTCGAGATAGTAGAACGTCCGACGCTCGTAGGGATGATGCTCGAGCGGCTTGAGCCGGCGGTAGAGCTGCCTCAGCTCGTCCTTGAGCGTCGTCTCGTACATCGAGTTGAGTCGCTTGAGGAAGGCCATGATCGCGCGCTGCACCTGCTGCATGTCGTTCATCTTGATCAGGAACAGGTAGACCGAGCGCACCTGATAGTCCAGGTTATAGTCGATGCCCGCCTCGTAGGAGGCGATCAGGTTCAGAATCCGCGCATAGCATTGCAAATCGCGGCGTATCTGCGGGTCGCGCGTACCGATGATCCGGCCCAGATACTCCATGCATTTGCGGTGGTCGCCGTTCCCGAAATAGAGGCATGCTATCTTATAGCAAAGCACCATGCGATGGTGAACGTTCAGCCGGGACTCGCTGTCGCGGAGGAACCGCTCAACTTCGGGAATCATCTCCACGCCCTCGGCAAAAGTCCCTTCCCAGAAATGCCGGTTCATTCGGTTGGCATAGAGAATATGTCTCGATATGAGCTTGGCGTTGCCGTTCAGGCTGCCGATCGTCTCGTACTCGTCTTCGAACGCCGCCAGCGTCTGGACGAAACGCCGGTAGCTGCGCATCAAAAAAAGGCCGTCGAGCAGGCGCGAGTAGCCCCTGAGGTAGGTATCGTACATCTGCTGCTTCATCTGGGGCTCGCGGTCGAACAGCGCGATCCAGCGACAGACGTACTTGTAGCACGTCAGCATATCGTGCCGGATATAATGGTACCACACCTGCGCCTGATACAGGTAGAGCCGCTCGAGAAACGACAGCCTCGAGGGATCGTCGTACTTGTCGAGCCTCGGGCCGAAGAACTGCTCGATCATATCGAGGTCCTTCTGCGTCCGGGCATAGCCCAGCTGAAGGTACAGGGCGTAAAGCTGCACCCCGGCGTTCGACAGCTCGTTGACGTTCTCGATCCGGCCGCACAGTTCGATAGCCTGCCGGCTCGCCGCCTCGCTCTTGGACATGACTCCCCGGGCGACGCTCAGCGTGTCCATCTTCTTGCGGAAATCGATGATGTCGATCGCGGCGGTATACTGATCGTTGGCGAGCGCTGTCTCCTTGGCCTTGTCGAGCATTTTGGAGCTCTGCCGGAAAAGACCCTTGTCGTAGAGTATGCGGGCGAAGTCGATCTGCTCGCGGAGCTGCATCGGAACCGTCCGCTGCACGTCCAGCAGGCGGATGCTGACCAGTATCTGCTTATACAGATGGGCCTTCATGTTGGGCAGTTGCTCCTTCTTGATCGGGCAGCGCTGCAAAATCTTCGCCTCGTCGTACTCGTCGAGCGAGTCCATGCAGTCGAACAGCGTGACGAACTTCGCCTCCTGATTGCCCGAAAGGCGCGTCGCGTAGAGCTTGAAGTTCCGCTTCTCGGCTTTGCTCATGCTCCGTATCAGGTCGAATACGGGCTCCTGTTTTCCGCTGGCTCCATTCATCGTAGACCTCGTTTTTGCCGTCAGCAAATTTACCAAATAATTATCCGCAAACGAAATTAATGGCTATATTTGTGAAAATTTACCATATATCTCCGACAAATATGTCCACCACTATTTCACGCTACGCCGGACGGGGAGTATCCTCCTCGAAAGAGGACGTGCACGCGGCCATCCGCCATATCGACAAGGGCCTTTATCCGAAAGCCTTCTGCAAAATCATCCCGGACACGCTCTCGGACGATCCGGAGGCCTGCCTCGTCATGCACGCCGACGGAGCGGGGACCAAGTCGGCGCTCGCCTACGCCTACTGGCGCGAGACGGGCGACGCATCGGTATGGAAAGGCATCGCTCAGGACGCGATCGTGATGAACACCGACGACCTGCTGTGCGTCGGCGTGACCGGAAACGTCCTGCTGTCGTCGACGATCGGACGCAACAAGCACCTGATCCCCGGCGAGGTCGTCTCGGCCGTCATCAACGGCACGGAGGAATTCCTGCAGAAGATGCGCGATCAGGGTTTCGAGATACGTTCGACGGGCGGCGAGACGGCCGACGTGGGCGATCTGGTACGCACGATCATCGTCGACAGTACCGTCACGGCCCGGCTGCGCCGAAGCGACGTGATCGACAACGCGCGCATCGGGCCCGGCTGCGCGATCGTGGGCCTCGCCTCGTTCGGACAGGCTTCCTACGAAGACGAATACAACGGCGGCATGGGCAGCAACGGCCTGACCTCGGCCCGGCACGACGTGTTCGCCCGGATACTGGCGGAGAAATATCCGGAGACCTACGATCCCGAAACGCCCTCCGATCTGGTATACAGCGGCAAGTACCGGCTGACCGACACGGTCCCCGGCTGCCCGCTGACGGTAGGCAAGCTCGTGCTTTCGCCCACGCGCACCTACGCTCCCGTCGTCCGCGCGATTCTCGGCGAGCACCGGGGCGATATCCGGGGCATGGTCCATTGCAGCGGAGGAGGACAGACCAAAATCCTGCACTTCGTCGACCGGCTCCACGTAATCAAGGACAATCTGTTCGACACCCCACTGCTGTTCCGGCTGATCCAGCAGGAGTCGCAGACCCCCTGGCGCGAGATGTACAGCGTATTCAACATGGGACACCGCATGGAGATTTACACGGACCCGGCGGCGGCCGACGACATAGTCCGTATCTCGAAAGGCTTCGGTATCGACGCCCGGGTGATCGGGCGGGTTGAGGAAGCCGACCATGCATCGGTCACGATCCGCCACGAAGGCAGGGAACTGAACTACGCCAAGTAGCGATCGGTCCACAAACGAAGAAAGCGAAGAGGCTGCCCAACACGAATAAGTCGGGCAGCCTCTTTTGACGTTCCGCACGGTTTCACTCCTAGGCGCGGGCCCCGGCGTACCGCCGCGGGTCCGGCTTCCGTCCGACCGCAACATTCCATTTACCCTCCCGTATCGCTCCGGATAGCGACGACACGGCAAAGGCCAACGACCATCGCTTACGGTATCCCCAGTGCCGGACACCTTCCGCATCCTCCCGCAGGAACAAAAAATAAAGGGTCCCCGCTCGGCGGAAGATCCTTTATTCAGCGAACGATGCTTCGCAAGCCGGTCGCCCGAACTTATTCCGCAACAGCGGCGGAGTCGGCAGCGAGCGAGTCTGCGGCGGCAGCGGCAGCAGCAGCGGCGGCAGCCTCTTCGGCAGCGGCGATCGAGTCGGCCTTGGCAGCGGCAGCGATCGAATCGGCCTTAGCCTTGTCCGCAGCCGAGGTACCGCAAGAAGCGAAAGATACAGAGGCAGCAACTACTGCGAGCATCATGACAGATTTTGCCAAAGTTTTCATAATAACAAGAATTAAATTGGTTGAATTATTCAGCCGCAAATGTATAAAATGATTTGCTATTAATGCAACTTTCAGGCGGGAAGTTTCGCACTCTTCCGGGAAAAGATTTGTTTTTTCGGAAAATTTTTCTATAATCCGCTACCGCTCGGCGTATCCGGCCGCGCCTCCGACCCGTCTGTCCGCGCGACCGGCTGTTGGCCGAAAAGCTCGAGAGGCATGCTCTCGGGCACGATGAACGCCCGGTCGAAGGCGTCTCTGATCTTGCCCCACAGGATAATGGCCTCCTCCATCGTCAGGCAATTACCGACCGTCACCTTGAAATAGGGAATGTTGTCGTAGTCCATGTAGGCCGGGATGTCGGGATAAATCTCCTGAAAGCGCGCCATCACGCTCTCGGCCTGCGAGCGGGCATGCTGCACGTTGTCGAAATAGATGCGCACCCGGTACCCGCGTACCTTTTCCGGTGCGCGACGGCCCTCCATCGAGCGGACGGCGGACGCGGCTCCGTCGTGCTCCTCGACCTCGACCCGGCTGCCATACGACGGATCGGGCGTACTCAGCTCGCTTTTCAGAGCGCTCAGGCTCTGCGCCCCGGCTTCCGCGCAGAAACAGCCGCAGAGCGACAGCAGGGCGATCCAGAATTTCCGTTTCATAATCCGAACTCCTCCATTATTTCGGTCAAATCGATGCCGAACTGCCTTAGAAAGACATCGGTATCCATCCGCTCGACCTTGTATTTTTTACGCATCATGCCGGCCTTCAGCACCACTTCGCCCGACACGGTCGTTCCTCGGGCGCCCGAAGAAAGGGTCCCCATGGTACCTAAAGCGCCCAGCAATCCTCCTTCAAAACGTATTTCCACCGGAATGCGGACCGTCGCCTCCTCCGACCGGCGGGGCAGCCGGACCTTTTCGTCGACCGAAGCCCTCAGCAGCGTAGTTTCGCCCCGATCGAGCGTCAGATCGGCCCGGACGATCGAAACCGCCGCGCCCGAGGCATTCGACGCGCGCACGAACACCTCTACGAGCGAGCGGGACACTCCCAGCGAGCGTACCTCGACCGATTCGACTCCGTCGCAGGAAATATCCTCCATGCGGACGCACGACACGGCGGCCAACGCGAGCACCGCTACGATCCATACTTTTCTCATGCCTATCGTCTTTTTTCAGTTTTCTCACACGTGGCCGGCCGGCGGGCCGTATAAATCTGCGCCACGCCGCCGAAAAGATTCCGGCAGCCGCAATCCTCGAAGCCGGCCCCCGCCAGCAACCGGACGAAAGCCTCTCCGTAAGGGAACTCGTCCACCGAGCGGGGCAGATAGCTGTACGCCTTCCCGTCGCGCGACACCCATCCTCCCAGCCGGGGCAGGACCCGGTGGAAATAGAAACGGTAAACGGTCCCGAATATTCTGCTACGCGGCATGCCGAACTCGAGCACGAACAGTTTTCCTCCCGGCCTGAGGGCGGAAAACAAGCCTGCCAAGCCGCCGGGAATATCCTCGAAATTGCGTACGCCGAAAGCCACCGTCGCCGCATCGAACGCTTCGCGGCCGTAAGCGGCCGACTCGGCGTCGCCCTGCACGAGCTCTATACGCTCCGACAGGGACTCCCGCTCCACTTTCGCCCGTCCTACGGCCAGCATCCGTTCCGACAGATCGACGCCGACGACTCTCGCCCCGGGGCAGGACTTGGCCAGCATGATCGCCAGATCGGCCGTGCCGGTGGCCATGTCCAGCACCGAGCGGGGACGCTCCGCCCGGACCGCCCGCACGACCCGGCGGCGCCAGCCCCGGTCGATGCCCAACGAAAGCAGGTGATTCAGCAGGTCGTAGCGACGGGCTATCCCGTCGAACATCGCCCGTACCTGCTCTTTTTTCCCGTCCGTATCGTTATAAGGCTTCATCGCATCGCATTTATTCGAACCGGATGCTCCTCTCCGGCAGGATGAACGAAATAAGCATCGTAGGCAGCGAAAGCAGCGCGACGATCAGCGCGAAGGTTCCGGCGTTGAGCATCAGCACCCACTCCCAGCGGATGCTGACCGGAAGCGTCGTCAGGAAATATCCCTGCTCGTCGAGCGTGATCCAGCCCGTGAAATATTGCAGCAGACACAGTCCGATGCCGATCAGGTTTCCCCAGACCATGCCCCGCAGGATGATGAACGACGAGCGGATCACGAACATCTTCTGCAACGCTCCGTTCCCCATGCCCAGCGTCTTCAGCACGCCGATCATCCGCGTCCGTTCGAGCAGAATGATCAGCAGCGCGGCGATCATGTTGAACAGCGCGACCAGCAGCATCACGGTAATGATCACGGCCGCGTTGACGTTGTGCGCGTCGAGCCAGTCGAAAATCATCGGATACTGCATCCGGACGTTCGTCACCCGCAACGGCTCGTCGCGGTCGGTCCGCTGGTGCTCGACCACCGCGCGATACACGTCGTCGGTAAAGCGGTCGAGACGCGAGAAGTCCGTCGTGCGCAGCTCGAAGCCGCTCACCTGCGTCGAATCCCAACCGTTGAGCCGCTGAACGTTGCGCAGATCGGTCAGCGCCAGTACCCGGTCCAGCTCGCCAAAGCCCGTGTCGTAGATTCCGCTGACGCGAAATCGGTCGCGGCGCGGGGGATTCTGCACGAAAAGCATCTCGATCGGATCGCCCACGTCCGCCTCCATCCGGTCGGCCACCGCACGCGAGAGCAGCACTTCCTTGTGGCGGACCGTGTCACTCACGTCGGGCAGCCTGCCGGCGACGAGGCTCCTCCGCATCGGCGTCCAGTCGTAGGTCGAATCGACCCCTTTGAGCACGATCCCCTGCATCGCCTCCTCGCCACGCAGAATGCCGCCTTTCACGGCATAGGGATTGATGCTCCCGAAGCAGGGGATTCCGCGCAAATAGTCCGCAAACGGCTGATCGCGGCTGACGGGCTCCGTCTCATAGGACGACGCGTTACCGTCCAGACTGGCGATCTGCACATGGGCCCCGAAACCCGACAGCTTGGCGGTTATCTCGCGCTTGAATCCGAATATGACGGCCAGCGAGACGATCATCACCGCGACGCCTATGGCGACGCTCAGCGTGGCGACCCGCACCATCACGTTGTTTCGGCGGCCGGACGAGGCGGAAGCCATTCGCCTTGCCAGAAAGTATTCGAGATTCAGTCTGCCCATCGGGCCGTCGGTTTTAAAGTATTCGGCATGCAAAATGCAAAGTAACGCAAAATTTCCTATTTTTGCACTCGAGTCGCTGAGGTTTCCCCCGCATCGGCGACTCGGGGCGCCTCCTCCCCCGGACGGGGGCACCAAACGCACAAGCACATGAGCAAAACGGCATTTATCACGGGAGCTTCCTCGGGCATAGGAGCCGCCACCGCACGGGCGCTGGCGGAACTGGGCTACGATCTGGTCATCACCGGTCGTCGGACGGACCGGCTGCAGGCCCTCAACGACCGCTTGGAAAAGGAATTCGGTGTCAAGGTGCTGGTCCTCGGATTCGACGTGCGCGACCGTTTCCAGACCGAGAGCGCGATCGACGCGCTGCCCGGCCATTTTCGCGCGATCGACGTGCTGGTCAACAATGCCGGACTGGCCTCCGGGCTCGAGCACATCGACGAGGGCGACCCGATGGACTGGGACAAGATGATCGACACGAACGTCAAGGGACTGCTCTACGTCACCCGCGCCGTCTC
>CABUJP010000011.1:0-29229 GCA_902491835.1 uncultured Alistipes sp.
GACGCGGCCCGACTGCAATGCGACGCCGAGCCGCATCGAGTCGGGAGAGGATCCGCTCATCGAAAAACGGATGTCGGTCAGCCTGAGACGTCCTGCCAGCAGTTTCCACGGAAGCGAGGCCGTATCGGCGACGACCGTGTCGGCCGGAGTTTCCGGCTTGCCGAGCATGATGGCGATATCGCCGCCGGTCAGCTCGGCCGAGGCGATGTCGGCCAGCCGCTCGCTCAAGTCGATCCGGTTCGTTCGTAACGAAAATGCGTCCAGACGCGCCCTCAGATCGAAGGCGGAGACCGTGTCCCTGAAATGCACCTGCGTACTGTCGAGCATGAAACGGCGGACGATGACTTCCTTGCGCAGCAACGGCCATAGCGCGACATGCGCGTCCAGCCGCCCGCAGCGCAGCAACGTGTCGCCGTCGGGCTGAACGGCATATGCCCGGTCGATGACCAGTTTCAGCGGGAAGGAGAGCCGTATGCGCTCGGCAGCCAAATGCATCTGCGTTTTTCGCTGAATGTAGTCGAATCCCTTGCTTTTAATGAAATCCTGCACGAAAGGCATATAAAGCAACAGCAGGACGAGAAGGACGATCGCCACGAGGATCGAGACGACTTTCAGCGTATATTTCAGAATCTTTCCAATCATGATCGACGGCTCGCTGGCAGATACCGGATGCCTGAAGGCTTTGCCAATTTTCAGGCCAAAGTAACTCTTTTTCATCGATTTTTACAATCCATTCCGCGCGAAGTCCGAGACCGCCTGCCGCCCTATACGCCCCGCGAAAAAGATTTGCCGGGCGAATTCGGACCGTAAATCGAGCCTGTCTGTGAAAAAATCGCTATTTTTGCAAAAAATCGAACGTTTTATGCCGATAAAGAGCGAGGTGGCGCAGTTGCTGCTGCATTGTCCCGACAAGCCGGGAATTCTGGCCGAAGTGACCGACTTCATCACGGTCAACAAAGGCAACATCGTCTATCTGGACCAATACGTCGACCATGCGGAAAACGTGTTTTTCATGCGGATCGCCTGGGAGCTGGACGGGTTTCTGATTCCCAAGGAAAAGATCGAGGACTATTTTCAGACGCTTTACGGCCGCAAGTACCAGATGATTTTCCGGCTCTACTTTTCGGATGCCAAGCCGCGCATGGCGGTCTTCGTCTCGCGCATGTCGCACTGCCTGTACGATATGTTGGCCCGTTATACCGCCGGAGAATGGAACGTGGAAATTCCGCTGATTGTCAGCAACCACCCCGATCTGGAGCATGTGGCCCGCCGCTTCGACATTCCGTTCTACCTGTTCCCGATCACCAAGCAGAATAAGGAGCGGCAGGAAGCCGAAGAGATGCGCCTGCTGGCGGAGAACCGGATCAATTTCATCGTGCTGGCCCGTTACATGCAGATCGTTTCGGAGAAGATGATCGAGGCGTATCCCAACCGGATCATCAATATTCATCATTCGTTTCTGCCCGCGTTCGTCGGCGCGCGCCCTTACCATGCGGCCTACGAGCGGGGCGTGAAGATCATCGGCGCCACGAGCCACTACGTGACCACCGAGCTGGACGCCGGGCCGATCATCGAGCAGGAGATCGTCCGGATCACGCACAAGGACACGATCGAGGATCTGGTCAACAAAGGGAAGGATCTGGAAAAGATCGTACTGTCGAGAGCCGTCCAAAAGCACATCGAGCGAAAGGTACTGGTATACAAGAACAAGACGGTCATTTTCAACTGACGACCGTTACGGCTCGGGACGGCATAGCATGGAACCGTTCTGATATTGAAATCAATCGGGATAGGCGATCGCTTCCATGAAAAGAGTTATGACCGTTCCCTCCCTGCTCCATGCTCCCAGCGCGCGGTCCCGGCCCACCAGCGTATATTTCGAGAAAGGCGCGACGGTAACCGGAAATTCGAGCCCCCGGAAGGCGGAATCGCCCTGCTTTCCGTCCAAAAAAGTCATCGTCACGGCAAAGTCTCCCGCTTTCACGTGCACGGGACATTCGCTCAGATCGAGATCGACCCAGCCCGTATAGCCGTCGGGCAGATCGAAACGAATGTCCTTGTCTCCCAGAATATCTTTCGGCAAGCCATTTTCCGCAGAATAGAAAGTCAGCCTGAAAGAGGCGCTTTCAAAGCCGTTCCTTCTGATGAAGAAGGAGAGTCTGTTCACCGTGCAGTCGTGCCGGCTGCTGAGCAGCATGCCGCACTCCTCGCCGAGCGGTTTCGGCGAGCTGAAACAGACGGTCGCAGTCGACAGCAGGTCGGTCCCGACCTTGCTTCGGCCTATTTTCATACGCCGGCTACGGGAAGTACGGACTACGGTTTCGGGAATCGGGTTGTCGCTTCGTCTTAAAGCGAAGGAGCGTTCCCGAGAAAAATCGACATCCGATACGGGAATTTTCAGGGGAGCATATCCGACGCAGGAGAACAGCAGCGTATCGGCACGGCCCGCCGCATCCGCCACAGACAGCGCGAAATTCCCCTCGGCATCCGACATCGTTCCGACATTTTTCCCTTCGATGCCGATACTGACGTAGGGCACGGCCGAACGATCCGCCGAATCGAGTACGCGACCGCGCAACAAGTCCTGCGAGCGCGCAGGGGAAAGGCAGCACGCCAGCACAGAAATACAAATACAAACTCTCATGCCGTATCGGGTTTACACCGAGAACGATACGGCATGAGAATTTATTGTGAATCAGAACGGATATTTACTTCGGTTGCGTTTCGCGGTCGAATACGTCGACTTGCAGCTTGGCGTAGGCGCGCGCCGTTTTCTCTCTCGCCTTTTCGACGCTCTCGGCGCGCGCGAGCAGAACGGCCATACGTCGATGTCCCTCGATCTCGGGCTTGCCGAAAATCCGGATCTGCGTGTCGGGCTCCGAAAGCACGTTCTCGAGGTTGGCGAATTCCATCCGGTTCGTGTCTCCCTCGACCACGACGGCCCGCGACGCCGAAGGACCGTGAAAGGCGATGTTGGGAATCGGCAGTCCCAGTACGGCGCGTACGTGAAGCGCGAACTCGGACAAATCCTGCGAGATCATCGTCACCATACCCGTATCGTGCGGGCGCGGGGAAACTTCGCTGAAAATAACCCGGTCGCCCCGGACGAACAGCTCGACGCCGAACAGTCCCCAGCCACCGAGCGCCTCGGTAATCCGGCGGGCGATCTCCTCGGCCTGTGCGCGAACGGCCGGATTCATCGGCTGCGGCTGCCACGACTCGCGGTAGTCTCCGTCCTGCTGATAATGGCCGATCGGCTCGAGGAACGAAGTCCCGCCGCAATGACGTACCGTGAGAAGCGTGATTTCATAGTCGAAATCGACGAACCCTTCGACGATCACGCGTCCGGCTCCCGCCCGACCTCCTTTTTGCGAGTTCTCCCAGGCCCGGTCGATCTCTCCGGAAGAGCGGACGACGCTTTGCCCGTGTCCCGAGGAGCTCATCACCGGCTTCACGACGCAAGGCGTCCCGATTTGCCCGACGGCTGCGACGAATTCCTCGTAGTCGGAAGCGAAGCGATACGGCGAAGTCGGAATGCCGAGCTCCTCGGCGGCCAACCGGCGGATGCCTTCGCGGTTCATCGTGAGGCGGGTGGCCCGGGCCGTCGGGATCACGTTGTAGCCTTCCTTTTCCAATTCCAGCAGCGTATCCGTAGCGATCGCCTCGATCTCGGGAATGATGTAGTCGGGCTTTTCCTTCTCGATGACGGCGCGCAACTGCGCCCCGTCGAGCATCGAAAGCACGTAAGAGCGGTGAGCTACCTGCATGGCGGGAGCGTTCGCGTAGCGGTCCAGCGCGACGACCTCGACGCCGTATCGCTGCAACTCGATGGCGACCTCCTTGCCCAGCTCGCCGGAGCCGCAAAGGACGGCTTTCTTTCCCAGCGGGGATAATGTTGTTCCTATCTTGACCATGTAATTGTATTGTTTGGAGCAGACAAAGTTAGCAATAAACGGCATAATCCGTCTTTTTTCGGCGGATAAATATCCCGGGCGCCGTTTCTATCCGGAAAAATAATCGGTATATTTGTACGCTCATCAAAAAGCGAACGTCATGGAGGATACCCGTCAAAGCGCCCCGAACATGGAGGAGATCGATTTGCTCAAGCTCGCCAAGTCAGTTTGGCGCAAGCGCGCGTTCATTCTGAAAGCCGCGGCCGTCGGCGCTGTCGTCGGAGTCGTGGTCGCGTTCAGCATACCTCGGGAATACACCACGACGGTCAAGATGGCCCCCGAGGGCGTGAAGACTTCCGCTGCCGGCGGCATGGCCGATCTGGCCGCCATGGCCGGCATCAATCTGGGCGGCCAGAACCAGTCGGGAGACGGCATCAACCTGATGCTCTATCCCGATATCGTGAGCAGCACGCCCTTCATCGTGGAAATGAGCCAAATTCCGGTCCGGGGGAAAGAGATGCCCTCGCCGGTTTCGCTGTACGACTATGTGGACCAAGAGTTGTCGGCGCCTTGGTGGAGTCATGTCGTCGGAGCCCCGATGCGTCTGATCGGCTGGATTTTCTCTTCCGAGGACGGCGACGCGGCCGAAGCGCTGAATCCCTATGCGCTGTCCCGCGAGCAAAGCCTTGTCCTGAATGCGTTGCAGCACAGAATAGCCATCTCCGTAGACAAGAAAACCGGTGTCATCACCGCGACGGCCACGATGCAGGATCCGCTCGTAGCGGCTCAAGCAGCCGACTCGATGGTCGGCAAGCTGGAAGCGTACATGTCCGAGTACCGTACCGAAAAGGCCAAGCGCGATCTGGCCTTTACCCAAAACCTGTTCGACGAGGCGCGGCAACAATACTACGAAGCCCAGCAGCGCTACGCCCGGGCCGTGGACGCCAACCGCAACATTGCGCGCCAGTCGGCGCAAGTCGAATTGGACCGATTGCAGAACGAGCAGCAGCTGGCATTCGGCGTTTACAGCCAGTTGGCGCAACAGCTCGAAAACGCGAAAATCAAAGTGCAGGAGCAAATGCCCTGCGTCACGATCATCGAGCCGGCATCGGTACCCGTCAACCGGTCCAATATGGGAAAACCTGTCATACTTTTTATTTTCGTTTTCCTCGGCCTGATGGCAGGGACGGGCTACGTCGTCATCAAAGAATTGTTTTTCCAGCCTGCCGATTCCGAATAGAGCCGCGCCCGACCGCACGCCAGCCGTCAGTTGAAAAGCAGCATGAAAGTCGTCTTGCCTGCCAGCGAATGCTTCAGCATGATGCTGCCGTTGTGCATACGCATGATTTGCCTCGATACGCTCAGGCCGATGCCCGAGCCGTTTGGCTTGGTCGTAAAGAAAGGAACGAAAATATTGGCCGCCACATCGGCCGGTATGCCGCAGCCGTTGTCGGTCACGTCGACGGCCACCTGCTCGGCCTCGGTACAATAGGCGGTTACGACGATCTCCCCGTCCGGCTTTCCGGCCACGGCATGAGCGGCGTTTTTCAGCAGATTCAGCACCACCTGTCCGATCAGGTCCTCGTCGGCATAGACCAGCAGATCGCTCGGGGTAACGCGAAGCCGGACGGAAGCATTTTCCTTTCGCGTGTACGGTTCGGCCAGTTTCGCCATGCGCTCAAGAAACGGCTTTACATAGAACGACGTGAGCCGGGGAGTCGGAATGCGGGTCACCTTGCGATAGGCTTCCACGAAGCGGATCAGGCTCCTGCCGGTCGAATTGATTGCCTCCAGTCCCTCGCGGACCTCCCCCTCCACTTTGTTTTCCATTCCCAGCAGCGTATCGCTGAGCGACGTGATCGGAGTGATCGAATTCATGATCTCGTGCGTCAGCACGCGGATCAGGCGAATCCATGACTCGGTCTCCCGTTCGTCGAGCTCGTTGTTAATGTCGTTGATCGCCAGAATACGCAGCTTTTTCTCCCGGATCGTGATTTCCGACGCGTTGACCGCCAGATAGACCGTACCGCGCTCGTTCGAGTAGGAAGCCTGTTTTCTCTCCCCTCCCCGGATCGTGGAGAAAAGTTCCTGCAGCGAGCGATCTATCGTGGCCAGCTGATTGATATGGGTAAACCGGGGAAGTCCGATCAGCCGCTGGGCCTCGTTATTGATCTGATACACGTTTCCGGCCTCGTTGAGAACAATCACGCCCGTATGAACGCTATTGAGAATCAGCTCGTAGTACCTTTCCTTATCGATAACTTCGTTCTTAGCCTTGACCAACAGATCCTTGATGCGGTTCAGCGTCAGATTCAGCAGGTTGTCGCTGACCGGAGCATCGTACTCGGTGAACTTGAACGAATAGTCTCCGTTTTCTATCGAGTTGAACATGAAGGTCATCTTGCGGATATTCTGGAAATGCAGCCTGAACAAGGCCGAAAACAGAAATATAAGCGCCGGAACGGCCACCAGCAGCAGCATCCATTGGCGATAGACGACCGACAGCGTCGTGCCGACTATCGCGGCAGTCAGCAAAAGCAGCAGTCTGGCCAACCGGTATGTCGATCCCTTGAACATAACAAATGCTACAACCCGTATTTCTTGATCTTGTTATAAAGCGTCTGCCGCGTGATTCCCAACTGGGCGGCCACTGCGGACATATTGCTCTCGTGGAGCCGGATGGCTTGGCGAATCATGTTTCGCTCCATTTCCTCCAACGTGGAAACGCCGCCGGCATTCGGCTCTTCCTGCTGAGGCGTCATCAGCAGGCTCTCCTGACCGATGGTCATCGAGTCGCAGATGATGACGGCTTTCTCGACGGTATGCTGCAATTCCCGGATATTGCCGTACCAGTCGTATTCTTGCAGTTTCCGGCAGGCTTCCCCATCGATCCTTATTCCCTGCTTGCCGTATTTGGCCGCGTATTTTTCCAGAAACAGGTGGGCGAGCGGAACGATGTCCTCGCGCCTCTGCCGCAGAGGCGGAATCTCGATATGAATCGTGTTGATACGGTAAAGCAAATCCCGGCGGAATCGCTCCTGAGCGACCATCGCCTGCAAATTCTGGTTCGTGGCGCAGATCAGTCGCACATCGGTCTCGACGGGCTGGTTGCTGCCTACTCTTACGATCGTACGGCTCTGAATGGCCGATAGCAATTTGGCTTGCAAATGATAAGACAGGTTGCCTATCTCGTCGAGGAAAAGCGTCCCGCCCTGAGCGATCTCGAACTTTCCGATCCGATCGGTATGAGCGTCCGTAAAAGCGCCCTTGCAGTGTCCGAACAGTTCGCTTTCGAACAGCGACTCGGGCAACGCTCCCATATCGACGGCCACCATCAGCTCGTCCCTGCGCAGCGAGCGGCGATGTATTTCCCGGGCCATCACCTCTTTTCCAGTCCCGTTCTCGCCGGTAATCAGCACATTGGCATCGGTCTCCGCTACTTTCTCGACCAGTCTGAGGATACGGCGCATTGCTTCCGACTCGCCCCAGAACATCGCCTCGGAAGACGAAAGCCCTTGACTGACTTCCGTCAGATACTTGACTTTCCGTTTCGACCGGCCCAGATTGTAGACCGACAGCAAAGTGGAAATCAGCTTGTCGTTGTTCCATGGCTTGACGATAAAATCGGCGGCCCCGTCCTTGATCGCATTGACGGCCAAATCGATGTCGGCATAGGCGGTAAACAGCACGACCGGAAGCGACGGATTGGTCTTCTTGATCCGGGACAGCCAGAACAGACCTTCGTTTCCGTTGTTGATTCCTGCCGAGAAATTCATGTCGAGCAGCACCAGATCGATCCTCTCTTCGCGCAGAATCGTCGGAATCCGGTTCGGAGAGGAAATCGTGACCGTTCGGGCGAAATATTTTTCCAGCAATAGCTCGAGAGCTTTCAGAATGCTTTTATTGTCGTCGACTACCAGAATGGTTCCCTGCCTGCTCATATGCGTTCCGTTTTCAACTCTTGTAAAGGTAAGCATTATTACCGGAATACGGCTTCCCCTGTCAAAAAACAGGACACGCCTGTCTAAAAAATTGACAACAAAGAATTTGTAAAATCAGCATACAACTCTAATAAACAATAAGATACACATATAGGCACGATATTGGCACCTATATCGAATCATAAATTAAAAAAACAAATATCGGTATGAGAAAAACTGTTCCCGTCATCGTATGGTCTGTTTTACTTATCGGCGGACTACAGGCTCAATCCGCAGAGAAAGTCTGGACGCTGGAAGAATGTATGCGCTACGCGATCGAAAATAGTCACGAAGTCAAAAAGCAGCAATATACTAACGCCAACTACCGCCAAGACTACATCTCGGCCGTGGCTCAAATGATGCCGTCGGTCAGCGGCAGCGTAGACGTTTCGTCGAATTTCGGCCGTTCGCTGGACCCTGCGACCAATACCTATGCCTCGAATGTCAATTTCAACAACTCGTACGGAGTCAGCGCTTCGATCGGAGTATTCGGCGGATTCACCGCGATCAACAATCTTCGATTGACCAAGGTCGCCCGCCGGCAGGGAGAGGACGAGCTGCAAAAGGCTTCCGACGACATATCGCTCAGCGTCATGGAGAACTATTTTCTGGTGGTCTACTACGAAGGCGTCGTCCGCATGTCCGAGGAGCAATTGGAGGAAAGTCGACTGAAACTGCGCCAGACCGTGGAACAGGAGGCTTTGGGACTGAAGAGCCGGGCGGACGTGGTGCAGGTGGAGGCCGAGGTGGCGACCAACGACGCCGAGCTGACCAGTGGCCGGAATAATCTGACCAATTACCTGACCCTGTTGAAAACGAAAATGAACTACCCTTTGAACGACACGCTTCGGATCGACACGCAGGTCGATCTGCTTGCTCAAGAAATGTCCGAAACGGCGGAAAGTATCTATTTCGACGCCCGGAGGCAAAATCCCACGGCCAAGATCGCCGACTTCAACCTCCGGCAAAGCCAACTGAGATACTCGATCGCCAAGGGCAACTACTACCCTTCCCTATCCATATCGGGCGGATACCAGACCAACTATTTCATCGCGGACATGGATCATACCGATCAGTCGCCCTCGTTCAAAAATCAGTTCCGCGATAACCGGGGGGAATATATCCAGGCCTCGCTCAGCATTCCGATTTTCAACTCGCTTTCGCGCCGCACGAACGTCAACCGCTCGCGCAACGATATGCTGATTCAGGAGCAGAACAGAAACCAGACCCTGCAACAGTTGCAAAGCGACATCCGCAAGGCCGTCGACGACTGCCGGGGCTATGCCAAGCAGTACGAGCAGATGAAAAAGCGCGTCGAGGCGAACCAACTGGCATACGACGTCATGCGCCGCAAGTACGAAGAAGGGCTGGTCAGTCCGCTCGATTTGCAGACGAGCGCCAACCTGTTGCTGTCGGCCAAGGCCGACCAACTGAAAACGAAGCTCGACTACATCATCCAGTGCCGTCTGGTAAAATATTACAAGGGAATTCCCCTGATCGAGCAATTGCAATAGCAAACCGACCTAACATAACGAAATAAAACGCATATCATGGACATCGCTATCGAAAAGAAAAAAGGATTCAAAAAGAAGCATATTCCGTACGTATTGGGAGCCCTGTTGCTGGCATTCATCGTCTGGCTGATTGCCAGCGACCACTCGTCCACGCTGAAGGTGGACAGTCGCTCGATCACGATCGGGAAAGCCGAGAAAGGCCCGTTCAAGGACTATATTCGCATCAACGCGCAAGTACAGCCGATGACGACGATTCACCTCAGCACGACCGAAGGCGGAGTCGTCGAGATGCGCAACGTAGAGGAAGGAGCCGTCGTCCGGAAGGGAGACGTGATCGTCACGCTGAGCAACCTTTCGCTCCGCGTGTCCATTCTCCGCTCGGAGGCCGAGCTGGCCGAAAAGGAAAATATTCTGCGCGACACCAAACTGAAGCTCGAGCAGGACAAGCTCGACCTGCAACAGCAGCGGTTGGACGCTGAGGTGAAATTCAGACAGGACAAGCGCAAGTTCGAGCAATACGAAAAACTTTTCGAGGAACAGCTGATTTCCAAGGAGGAGTATCTGCAGGCCAAGGAAGCCTACTCGCTTGCCGAACTGAGGCTCGAGGTCCTTATCAACAGACAGAGGCAGGACTCGCTTCAGAGAGAAGTGCAGATCGAGCAGCTGGAAAACAGTCTCGACAACATGCGCGAGAATATGGTGCTCGTGCGCCAGCAGTTGGAGAATCTGAGCGTCAAGTCTCCGATCGACGGCCAGGTAGGCCGGCTCGACGCAGAGCTCGGACAGTGGATCTCGGCCGGCACGAAGATAGCCCAAATCAACGACCTGACCGATTTCAAGTTGCAGGCTCAGGTCGACGAGCACTACATCGACAAGGTACAGACGGGACTCAGCGCAAGCTACGAGGAGACCGGCGGCACGAAATATTCCCTGCTCGTCAAGAAAGTCTATCCCGAAGTGCAGAACGGCCAGTTCAAGACCGATCTTCACTTCGTAGGCGAGCGGCCCGAAAACATCCGAACGGGCAAAAGCTACTATATCAATATCGAGCTGGGCGAGCCGACCGAAGCGGTGATGATCCCGCGCGGAACGTTCTACCAGAAAACGGGAGGCAGCTGGATCTACGTGCTCTCGCCGGAGGGCGACCGCGCTTTCAAGCGGCCGATCAAGATCGGCCGTCAGAACCCTCTGTTCTACGAGGTGATCGAGGGACTCGATCCGGGCGAGAAAGTCATCGTTTCGAGCTACGAGACTTACGGGGATAACGACATTCTCTTGCTGAAATAGGAAAGGAACGAGCGTCCCGCGCAGCATCCGAAATCTCCATGCGTATTTATTATGAAAATTCATTCCGACATACCGACTCCCGTTGCAGTGGCAGGTTCTACGGCTTCCGGACCGCCGCTGTGACGCAGCCGCATGTTATCCGCGAATCAAACGGCGCCGCTTCTTCGTATCCGGACCGAACTAAACACACCCCGAACGACATGAACTTTCTTCCTCTTTTTCTCAAGCAACTTCGTAATTCCCGGGCCTCGACTTTACTGAACCTGTTCGGTCTGACAATCGCCCTGAGCTCTTTTATCATTCTGATCGCTCAGGTACGGTATGAACTGACGTACGACACGCATTTTCGAGATGCCGACCGGATTTTCCGGATCGAAAGAGACGTGCCGACCGAACTAGGCGTTTATTCGCCGCTGTTATGCCGGCCGCTCGGCGAACGGATGCTCGCTTCGTCGCCCGACATAGAGGCCGGCGGCGTCATGGCTATCCCGCAACGCGTTTCCGTTCACGATTTCGCCAAAGGGGAGGAAGACGGAGCAGGACTTACCCTATACCGAATATCCCGCTCCATGTTCGACGTCCTCGGAACGGAAATCGTTGCGGGCGACATCGACCGGTTCGACGACCCGCAAGGAACGGTTATTCTGTCTCAAAGCGCCGCCCGCTCGATTTTCGGCTCGGCCGATCCCATCGGGAAATCCGTAGTCGTCAACGGCGACGAAACCCATCCCGGAGAAGTAATCGCCGTTTGCAGGGATTGTCCGGACAATTCGAGTTTCCGAGCCAACAGCTTGTTCACGAATATTTTCGACGAGTCGATAGAAGACTACGGAGAGTTCAGCTATATTTATTTCATCAAAGCCGTGCGCACCGGCAATCCCGCTCGGATCGCAGCCGATCTCGGACAAAGCGTCGAATCCCTGAGCGCCCGCTCTCAAGACGAAAGCGCCTTTCGAGTCCGATGCACACCTGTGTCGCAGATGCACTTCACGCGTGATATCCGTTTCGATTTCGTAGACAAGAGCAACCCGGCTACGGTCTATACGCTGCTGACGATCGCCGTACTGATCCTGCTGATCGCAATCATCAATTTCGTTAACTTCGCTACGGCCCGGCTACCGATGCGAATCAGACAGATCAATACGCGTAAAGTACTGGGCGAGTCGAACGGATCGATTCGTCGGGGATTGCTCGCCGAGTCGGTTCTGACGGTCTTCGTCGCCTATCTGTCAGCCCTGATACTGACCGAATATCTTTCCACGACTGCCGTCGCTTCTTTGGTCAATGCGCCGATCAATCTGGCCGGAAATGCGGACGTGGCGCTGGGCACGGGGCTCGTCGCGATTGTCCTCGGAGCGCTGGCCGGCTTGTATCCTGCCGCTTACAGCACTTCGTTCCCGCCCGCGATGATTCTGAAAGGCTCGTTCGGCCTTTCGGTCCGGGGGCGCAGGCTGCGGACGACGCTGATCTCGTTCCAGTACGTCGTCTCGATCGTCCTGATCGTAGCAGCCTTGTCGGTGTGGAAACAGAATCGTTTCATGCTGGCTTACGATATGGGGGTCCCCCGCGAAAACATACTGGTCGCCGAACTCGGCCAACCGGCGACTAACTCGGCGGAAACACTCGCTCAAAAGCTGAAAACCGATCCGAGAATCGTTGACGTGACATTCGCCAACGGTCCGCTGATAGCGCCTTCGCGCATGAATTGGAGCAGGCAGTACCGAGACAAGCACATCTCATTCGACTGCTATCCGGTCGCCCCGAATTTTCCGAAATTCATGGGAATCGATATAATCGAAGGGCGCGATTTTACGGCGAACGACGAACAGAAAGAGAACGCGAGTCTGATTTTCAACCGAACGGCTCAGTTGCGTGACGGCATAACCGTCGGAGACCGGCTAGGGGGCAACGAAATCGTCGGCATCGCCCGCGATTTCAACTTTATGCCCTTGCAGTACGCGATCGATCCGTTCGCATTCATGGTACGCGGGAAGTCGTATGCATTCAAGTCTATGAATTATCTGTTCGTCAAAACCCGGACGGCAGACTATCCCGAGCTTTTCCGACATATTCGGGAGACGATCCGGCAATTCGACGGAGGATGGAACGACGACGTGCGTTTTTTGGACGAACACATCGGCTCGCTCTACCAGAAAGAAAAAGCCACCGCCCGGCAAATCACGCTGTTCTGTCTGTTGTCGGTATTCATCTCGCTCGTCGGAATTTTCGGCCTGATCCTTTTCGAAACGGAATTCAGGCGCAAGGAGATCGGACTGCGCAAGGTTTACGGCGCAACGACAGGCGAAATTCTCGGAATGATCAATATGCCCTATATCCGCCTGGTACTGATATGTTTCGCCCTCGGAGCCCCTATCGGCTATTTCGTCTCGCGCAACTGGATCGACAACTTCGCCTACCGGATTACGATCGGCCCGTGGATATTCGTGTTGACGGTCGCGGTGGTACTGCTGCTCACTGTCGCAACGATCACCGTCCAAAGCTACCGGACGGCCGCTGAGAATCCTGTCAAATCGATTAAAACAGAATAAATTATGTGCAAGCACCTTCTTCGATACTACAGACAGAACAAGTTGGCCGTATCGCTCAGCATAGCGGGCCTGACACTCGCTCTGACTTCGTTCGTCGTGATCGTCGCCCAAGTCAGCTATGAACTGACTTTCGATGCGCATTACGAAAATGCCGACCGGATTTTCCGGGCGGAATATACAGATAGCTCGCTCGACGGGCTATACGAATCGTATTTCAATCGCCTGCTGGGCGATCAAATGCTCGCCTCGTCCCCTCACATCGTCAAGGGAGGCATGCTGCAAGCAGGAGAAGAATCGACCGTTTACGACGAGCAGATCGGCAAGACAAGAAGCGTCCGCTCCGTATTTTACCGTGTTTCGCCTTCGTTGCCCGATGTTTTCGAGTTCGAGGCGCTGCGGGGCGATCTCGGGCGCATCGATCGGCGGAACGCCGTCGCGCTGTCCCGCAACGTGGCCGTTGCGCTTTACGGGGAGGACGATCCGATAGGACGCAGGGTAGTGCTTCAAGACGAGCCGTACGAAGTCATAGCCGTCTACCGCGACTTTCCGAAAAATTCGAGTTTGGCGTCCTGCGGCATGATCGGGACTCTCGGAGACATCGATGTCGACAATAGCGGGAGGTGGGCGACCCAATACTATATTCGGATGGACGACACGTCCCATCTGGAGTCGATCCGGACCCGATTCGATCAAATCTGCTACGAAGCGTACCGGGACGAAACCATGAAAACGCGGTTTACAGCGCTTCCCCGGACCCATTTCACGCGCGACATGCTGTACGTCCACCAGAAAACGGCGAGCTACTCGACCGTCTACTCGCTGCTGGCGGCCGCCGTGCTGATCGTTCTGATCGCGGCGATCAATTTCGTCAATTTCACCGTATCGCGGATTCCGTCCCGCATCCGCTACATCAACACCCGGAAAATATTCGGCGAGACCAACGCCACGCTACGGCTGAAAACGATGGCCGAAGCGACCGTCGTCGCTATCCTGTCGCTGGCGCTCTCGCTGCTGATCGTCCAAGGGCTGTCGCTCACACGGGTCGCATCGCTGGTAGACGCTCCGATCGGTCCGGTCTCGAATCCCCGAATCGTCCTGTATGGTCTGCTGGCGGCTTTAGGCGCGGGAATCATGGCGGGCATATACCCGGCTTTTTATACCACTTCTTTCGAACCCGCGCTGGCTCTCAAAGGATCGTTCGGACTTTCTCTCAAGGGTAAAATACTACGTACCTCACTGATTTCTTTCCAGTACGTGGTCTCGATCGTGCTGATCGTCACGTCGATTGCAGTCGTCGCCCAAAACCGCTACATGCGTAATTTCGACATGGGGTTTGTCCGGACGAACGTCCTGACCTCGACGCTGCCACTTCATTTCAATCGTCAGACGGCACTGGCCGAGAAAC
This sequence comes from uncultured Alistipes sp., assembly GCA_902491835.1. Taxonomy (GTDB): domain Bacteria; phylum Bacteroidota; class Bacteroidia; order Bacteroidales; family Rikenellaceae; genus Alistipes_A. The sequence continues at coordinate 14,629 of CABUJP010000011.1, forward strand.
TGCAAAAGCATCCTGCCGTCACGGACGTCACTTTTGCGGACGGCAAGCCGGTCAGAGACTCTTGGGGCTACTGGGGACCGATGTACAAAGGTCGGCAAATCCGTTTCGACTGTTACAACGTCGGGTTCAATTACCTACGATTCATGGGTATTCCTTTACGCGACGGCCGCGATTTCAGCGAAACGGACCGCTATCGTCGGGAGGGCTGCTTTATCTTCAATCGGGCGGCGCAGCTTCAGGCCGATGTGACGCTGGGCGATCGGATATCGGGAGTCGAAACGGTCGGAATAGCCGAAGACATGCATTACCAACCGCTTCAATATTCGGTTAATCCTATGGCCTACTACGTGAGACCCGAGTCCGTACTGCCATTCATGATGATCAAGGTCGAGACGGCCGATATCGAGGAGGTCTCGGCCTTCATACGCGAAACGATCCGCTCGTTCGATCCCGATACCGACACGGACATACGCTTCCTCGACGAGCATATCGGCGCCCTCTATCAGAAGGAGGACCGACTCGCCGCGATGCTCACGCTGTTCAGCCTGCTGTCGGTCGGCATCTCGATCGTCGGCGTTTTCGGACTGATCCTGTTCGAGACGCAGTTCCGCCGCAAGGAGATCGGACTGCGCAAAGTCTACGGCGCGACCATCGGAGAAATTCTGCGCATGTTCAATAAGCGCTACATGCGAATCGTGCTGGCATGCTCCGTCGTAGCGATTCCTATCGGTTGGTACGTCGTCGACCGCTGGCTCGAAAGCTTTGCCTACCGGACGCCCGTAAAGTGGTGGATCTTTGCCGTCGCGGTAGGAAGCGTCGCGCTCGTCACCGTACTCACGATCACGCTGCAAAGCTATCGGACAGCCGCCGAGAATCCGGTCAGGTCGATCAAAACCGAATAGCTGCCCACCCCTGAAAATTTACGATCACGGTCTAAAACCAAACGACTCTTTGTCTTATGAAAAACGCGTTCAACCTCAAGTTTTTCTTGCGATTCCTGAACCGTCACCGACTTTATACGGCGATCAACGTTTTCGGATTCTCCGTGTCGCTGACGTTCGTGATCCTGATCGCGGCCTACGTAGCCAAAGAACTGTCGGCCGACCGTCACCACGTCAACGGCGATCGAATATACCGACTTGAAAATCAGAATTTCGCTTACAGTGCCTACGCGGCAGGACAGGTACTGCAAGACCGTTTCCCGGAAATCGAAAGCTATTGCGTCGTTTCCTACGAGAATAAGACGCTGCGTTTCGGCGAGGAGTATATGCCGGTAGCGGTCGACTGCGTCGACTCGTCGTTTTTCCATATGTTCACGGTCGAACTGGAGCAAGGCGATCCCCGTCACGTGTTGGCGACCCGGGACGGCGTCGTCATCAACAGTAAGTTCGCCAAAACGCTTTTCGGCGAAGAGTCGCCTATGGGCAAGGTGCTCGATATCGATGACCGGCAACTGACCGTCACAGGCGTATTCGCCGACTTCCAGTACGGTATATTCCGCACTCCGCAGTTGATTACGAGCATTTTCAATACGGATAACCTTGGGTGCATAGAATCCTATATGAATTGCCATTCATGGGAATTGTTCCTGATGGCGCGCCGGAACGCCGACTTGCCGGCCAAAACCGAACCGATCCGGCAATGTATCAAGGAAACCGGCGACTTTAGTTTCTCGCACGATGAAAAAGCGATACTCCGGCCGATGAAGGATATTTTCTTCGACGGTTTCCATTTTCAGAACGGAGGCAATAAGAAGTTCGTCCTGATTCTGGCGGTCGTCGGATTGCTGATCCTCGTTTTCGCCGTCATCAACTATATCAACCTGTCGGTGGCCCAAACCGGTTTCAGAGCCCGTGAAATGGCCATGCGGCGTATGCTGGGCGGAACGCGACGGCAACTGTACTCGAGCATCGTGGCCGAATCGATTCTGCTGTGTCTGTTTTCGTTCGCGTTGGCTGTGTCGTTCTCCGTGGCTGCCGAAGACGTTTTCAGCCGACTGGTCCATACCGATGTCTCTATCCGTGAGACGATCGATCCGTATACGGCAGCGGGCAGCCTGCTGTTCATTCTGTTGCTGGGGATCGTATCCGGAAGTATTCCTGCCGCGCTGATCTCGAGTTACCGGCCGATCGAAGTGATGAAAGGAACGTTCCGGCTGAAAACCAAAATGGTTTACAGCAAGATTCTGATCGTGTTCCAGTATTTTATCACGATCGCGCTGATCGGCTGCACGCTCGTGATGGTCCGCCAAATCCGGTTCATGCTCCGCTTCGATATGGGCTACGGGACCGAAGCGCTCATTCAGGCCGACGTTCCCGGCAATCTGATGTCGAGCTATGCTCCGCTGAGAAACGAGCTGATGACAATCGGCGGAGTGGAGAGCGTGTCGCTGGCGACTTTCACGCCTTCGTCGGGCGGCAACAACGACACGGATCCGTCGGACCCGGACCATCCGATCAGCTATCAGGTTTTCATGGGCGATACCGCGTTCATCCGCACCTGCGGATTCGAGATCGTCCGGGACAATGACGCGCGAACCGATCAGGGGACATGGCTGAACGAAGAAGCGATCCGAGCGAACGGACTGACCGTCGATGCGGATGAGTTCAGCAAAAACCACATCCCGATCGCCGGCATCCTGCGCGACTTCCGCTTCAGGGACCTGAGCCAGCCGGTAGGCCCTGCAAAAGTGTATGTCGTCGGCGATGACAATTATTGCATGAATGTTCTGGTACGCATCGGCACGGCCAACGATCCGGCGCTCACGTTCCGGCAAGTCAGCCAAACGATCGGAAAGCACACGGACGGACGGCCTTTCTCATGTCACTTTACCGATCAGCTGATACGCGACTGGTATGAAAACCAGTTGAGAACCGCCAACGCCGTCGGCTACCTGACTCTGATCGCTATTCTGATCGCCGCGCTGGGCCTGCTGGCCATGTCGACCTACTATATCCGTCAGCGCTCGCAGGAAATCGCCATGCGCAAGGTGTACGGCTCGACGAACGCCGAAGTGCTGCGGCTGCTGATCGCGGGTTTCATGAAAATGGTCGTCGTGGGGTTCGTATTGGCCGTGCCGGTCACATGGTATATCATGCGCGAGTGGCTCAGCGCCTATACCGAGCGCATCGCTATCGGCTGGCTCACGTTCGCCGCAGCCGGGCTGGCCGCCGCCGCTATCGCGCTTCTGACCGTCTACTGGCAGAGCAATCGGGCCGCCAACGCCAACCCGGTCGACTCGGTGAAAAAATAACGTGTTCCAAGCTGTCTAACAGTTAAAATAAATCATTAATACTTAAAAGTTTGTGTTATGTTGAAAGTCGAAGAACTGAGCAAAAGCTTCCGTACGGAAGAGATCGAAACGATCGCGCTGAACAAAGTGTCGTTCGAGGTACAACAAGGCGAGTTCGTCGCTGTCATGGGTCCCTCGGGCTGCGGTAAGTCTACGCTGCTGAACATTCTGGGCCTGCTGGACAATCCGACTTCGGGCCAGTATTTCCTGCTCGGCAAGGAAGTCGGCACGCTGAAGGAGCGCGACCGGACGCTTTACCGCAAGGGAAAGATCGGCTTCGTGTTCCAGAGCTTCAATCTGATCGACGAACTGAACGTCTACGAAAACGTGGAGCTCCCGCTGATCTACCTGAGGGTCAAGGCCACCGAAAGAAAAAAAATGGTCAATGCCATTTTGGACCGGATGAACATCAGCCACCGTGCGCGCCATTTTCCTCAGCAGCTGTCGGGAGGCCAGCAGCAGCGTGTCGCCATCGCCCGGGCTGTCGTATCGAACCCAAAGCTGATTCTGGCCGACGAGCCGACCGGTAATCTGGACTCGAAGAACGGCAAAGAGGTCATGGCTCTGCTGACCGAGCTGAACAAGGAAGGGACGACGATCGTCATGGTAACCCACTCCCAGCACGACTCGACATTCGCTCACCGCGTGCTGAATCTGTTCGACGGCGAGCTCGTTACCGACGTGAAGGCTTTCATGTAGGCTTCTGTCGACGGATTTTCATAAGTAAGGCCGCAGTTTTCGCTGCGGCCTTGCTTGCAAGCCGTCCGGCCAAGGCGGTCCCCAATGATTTTTTCACTATCTTTATCGATCGAATCAATCATTTTACAACCCGAACGACCATGAAAAAACAACTGCTGACCGCCGCGATTCTCTGTTGCCTTGCCGTCGCCGGATCGACGGCCGCCCCCAAATCCGCGAAGAAAAAACCGAAAATACCCGTTTCGCGGGTACAAACGCATATGGAAGGCTATTTGGGCGACCGGATCGACGCTTGTATCCGGGTCCGTGTGTGCAGCGAAGATCCCGAGCTGCTGGTCGCCCCGATGCGCCGGCAAACGGAAACCAGCCTGTGGCAGTCCGAATTCTGGGGAAAATGGACCCTCGGAGCCATCGCATCCTATCGTTACAACAAAGATCCCGAGCTGTTGCGCAAGATAGAGGGCGGAGTCGAATCGCTGCTCGCCGCCCAGCAGCCCGACGGATACATAGGAAACTACGCGCCGGAGGCCCAACTGACGAACTGGGACGTATGGGGCCGCAAGTACACCATGCTCGGTCTGCTCGCCTACTACGACCTGACGGGCGACAAGAAGGCGCTCGAGGGAGCGGTTCGTCTGGCCGATCATCTGCTGACGCAAATTCCGGCCGTCAGGCAAATCGAGCGGACAGGCATTTACCGGGGCATGTCGTCGTGCTCGATTCTGGAGCCGATCATGCTGTTGTACAACCGTACGCTGGACGAAAGGTATCTCGACTTCGCGCGGTATATCGTCGATCGTATGGAATCGGCCGACGGACCGCAGCTGATAGCCAAGGCGCTCGACGGAGTCCCCGTGTCGGAACGCTTCCCGCTCGCCGATCCTCAAGGGTGGTTCGTCTGGGAGAACGGACAGAAAGCTTACGAGATGATGTCGTGCTACGACGGACTGCTCGAACTGTACAAGGTTACGAACGAACCCCGCTATCTGGAAGCGGTCGAGGCGACCGTGGCGAACATCATTGCCGACGAGATCAACATTGCCGGATCGGGCAGCTCGTTCGAATGCTTTTACAAGGGGAAGGCCCTCCAGACGGAGCCGGCCTACCATACGATGGAGACCTGCGTCACGATGACATGGATGAAACTGTGCTACGATCTGCTCCGGCTTACCCGCAATCCGCTTTATGCCGACCAGATCGAGCGGAGCGCCTACAACGCGCTGGTCGCCTCGATGAAGGAGGATGCCTCGCAGATCGCCAAGTACAGCCCGCTCGAAGGCGCGCGGTCGGCCGGCGAGGAGCAGTGCGGCATGCATGTCAACTGCTGTAACATGAACGGACCCCGCGCTTTCGCCTTACTGCCCGAGGTGGCTGTAACCGATCACGGCGACGAATTGTTCGTTAACTTGTATGGCCCCATGTCGTCGGCCGTCGGACTCGACGGAGGCGAGGTGCTGCTCGAACAGGCGACGAGCTATCCCGAGCAGGGCGATATCGAAATCAGGATCGACCCGCGCAAAAGCTTCGAGTTCACCGTTTCCCTGCGTATACCGGCATGGAGCGCCGTCTCGATGGTTACGGTCAACGGCCAGTCCGTGGACGGCGTGACTCCCGGCGAATACCTCCGCCTCAAGCGGAGATGGGAGCCCGGCGACCGGATCGGGGTAAAGCTCGATATGCGCGGCCGTCTGATCCGTCAGGGAGGATTTCAGGCGATCGAGCGCGGACCGGTCGTACTGGCCCGGGACACGCGTTTCGGAGACGGCTTCGTCGACGAGGCAGTTGTCGTTCAGGCTACGGACGGTTTCGTGACGCTGCTGCCTGTCGAGGAGAAGCCCGAGAAAATGTGGATGGCGTTCACCGCCCCGATGATCTTGGGAACCGACCTCGAGGGCGAGCTGGCCGCGCCACGCCAGATCATGCTGTGCGATTTCGCTTCGGCAGGCAATACTTGGAACCGGAATATCCGTTACCGGGTATGGCTCCGCCGGACGCTTAACCTGATGAAACCCGACGGCAACTCCCGGTAAACGGTCCATGCACGGCGTCTGCCCCGCATCTGACGCAGTACGGAAAAAGTAACGATTCAGGACGCGGGATCGACGGCGCATTGAAAAACGCGCTATGATCGGAACGAAAGAAAGGTTCCGGTCCATATCTCGCCGGATAAAGGCAAACAACACTCTTTCCATATTCAATGGGAAAGGTCTCGACACGCTGCTGTCGGGACCTTTCTCATTGTGGGTTATTCCAAACGTCCGGTCAAAATCTATCGTAAAAATCGCGCACGTGCTGAAAATCGGGGAAGGAAGTCTCAAAATCGGCGTTTCGACTCGCCGAACGGTATGTTTTTTGACGCATCGGCAGAACAAAATTCGATTCCATGAAAAACATCCGTACCATTTTCTTATTCCCGATTATCTCCGCCGCCTTGATCTGGGGATGCCGTCAAGAAAAAAGCGCATCTTCTCCTCCGCTCCGCCTGCCGGTCTCCGAAGTCATCGCCGGAGACGTCCCGGTTACGATGAGCTTCGTGGGGCAGACTTACGGACGCAACGATATTACGATTCAGGCACGGGTCGACGGCTTTCTCCGCAGCATTCATTTTAAAGAAGGCTCGTTCGTCCGCAAGGGCGAGCTGCTGTACGTGATCGAACCTCAGCCTTACGAGGCGCAAACGGACCGCAGCACGGCCGCTGTCCGGCAGGCCGAAGCGGAAATGATCGCCGCCAGGCAGAACTACGATCGGGTCAGGCCGCTGGCCGAGACCGACGCCGCCAGCAAAAGCGATCTGGATCAGGCCGTAGCCCGCCTCTCGGCCGCCCGCGCCTCGCTCAATGCAGCCCAAGCCGCGCTCGACTACACACGCATAGAGCAGGGCTATACGCGCATCTCCTCTCCGGTCGACGGTATCGTCGGCCGAACGCTGGCCCGAGTGGGAGACTATGTGGGCCAAGGATCTCAGTACACCGTTCTGAACACCGTCTCGCAAGTCGACTCCATACGCGTTCTCTTTTACATACCGGAACAGACCTATTACGACATGCTCAGCCGGGACAGAGCTCGGCTGTACGATATTACGCTACGCATTGCAGGCAACGTCATCTATCCGCAGAAGGGCCGTTTCGACTTCATCGGCCGGGCCGTCCAGCAGCAAACCGGATCGCTGGATGCTCAGGTCACGTTCCCCAATCCCGACACGCTGCTCCGGCCGGGACAGTTCGCCCGGATCGAAGTCGTGGCCGATACGGTTTACGGAGCGCTTCTGGTTCCTCAGACAGCCGTTGTCCAGACACAGAACGTGTATAGCGTCTACGCGCTCGACAAGGACAACCGCGCGCGGCAGCGGATCGTCACGCTCGGAGACACGTACGGCGACCGGCGGATCGTCACCTCCGGAGTGACTGCCGGCGAGCGGATCGTCACTTCCGGATTCCATAAACTGCGCGAAGGAGCCGTCGTCGAGCCGGCCCGGGCGGCCGATTCAACCATAAAGCATTGAGAAAATGGGAAACATATTCGTCAGACGCCCTATTTTCGCGATGGTCATAGCCATTATGATCGTCGTGCTCGGACTGATCGCCATACGGAGCATGCCGATCGAGCAGTATCCGGATATCACCCCGCCCGTGGTCGAGGTATCGGCCGAATATCTCGGAGCCGACGCGCTGACGATCGAGCAGAGCGTCGCCACGCCGCTCGAAGAAAGCGTCAACGGCGTGAGCGACATGATCTACATGCAATCGACCAACTCGAACAACGGCAGCATGTCGCTGCAGGTGTCGTTCGCCGTCGGCACGAACCCCGATATGAATACGATCTTCACGCAGAACCGCGTATCGTCGGCCACGCCCATGCTCCCGCAGGTCGTCATCAAGCAAGGAGTCACGACCGAGAAAACGATGAGCAGCTTTATTCAAGTGCTTTCGCTCTACTCGGACGGCAGATACGACGAGAACTTCTTGGGCAATTACGCGATCCTGCATATCAAGGACCGGCTGGCGCGGATCAACGGCGTGGGAAGCGTTCAGGTCATGGGAGGAGGCGCCTATGCGATGCGTATCTGGGTCAAGCCCGACCGAATGGACTATTTGGGACTGACCGTCGCCGACATCGCTTCGGCCATCGAACAGCAGAGCGAGGTGATACCCGGCGGCCAGCTCGGCGCCGAGCCTAACGACGGTTCGGCCCAGTTCACCTATACGGTGCGCATGCCGGCCCAGTACAACACGGTCGAGCAATTCGAGCGGATCGTTCTGCGCGCCGAGCCGGACGGGTCGCTCGTGTATCTGAAAGACGTGGCCGACGTCGAGTTGGGCTCGCAGACTTACGACGTCTACTCGACCTACCAGCAACAGCCCTCCAGCATGATCATGATCAACCAGTCGCCGGGCAGCAATGCCGTTGAGGTAGGTAAGGAGGTCAATGCCGCGATGCGGGAGCTCTCGCAGTCATTTCCCGAGGGAATGCACTATCACACGATCGTCGACTCGACACGGACGATCCTGCTCGGCATTCACGATATCGTCGTCACGCTCGCTTTGGCACTGCTGCTGGTCGTCTTGGTCATCTACCTGTTCCTGCAGAACATTCGGGCCACGATCGTGCCGATCATCGCGATCCCGGTCTCGCTGGTCGGGGCATTCATGGTCTTTCCGCTGTTCGGCTTTTCGATCAACGTCTTCTCGCTGCTCGGTCTGGTGCTTGCCATCGGCCTGGTCGTCGACGACGCGATCGTCGTCGTGGAAGCCGTGCAGGTCAACATTGAAAAAGGCATGAACGGGAAAGACGCGACGATCGCCGCGATGAAAACGGTAGCCTCCCCGATCATTGCGACGACCACGGTACTGATGGCCGTCTTTCTGCCCGTCGGCCTGATGCCCGGAGCGGCCGGCAAGCTGTACGGACAATTCGCCATCACGATCGCTATCAGCGTCGCGCTGTCGGGTATCAATGCCCTGTCGCTGAGCCCCGCGCTCTGCTCGATCCTGCTGCGGCCTCAGAGCGGTAAAAAAGCCAAGGGATTCTTCGGCTGGTTCAACCGCCGTTTCGGCCGAAGCGTAGACAGCTACCTGAAAACCAGCAAAATCATGGTTCGACACAGCGCCCGAACGCTGATTTTCATCGCAATATCCGCCATAGCTGTGCTGCTTCTGCTGAAAACGGTTCCCACCGGATTCCTGCCCAACGAGGATCAGGGCTATCTGATGGCGGACGTACAGTTGCCGGAAGCCGCCTCGCTGAACCGGACCAAGGAGGCGATCGACCGGATCAACTCCATCCTGCGCCGGAACGACAACGTTCAATCGGTGACCTCCGTTGCCGGATTCAGCATTCTGTCGGGCAACCAATCGCCGAACAGCGGCCTGATTTTCATCCGACTGAAAGACTGGAGCCAGCGCAAGATGACAGCCGGGCAGATCACGACCCGGCTCAACGAGCAGCTCTACTATGAGATCAACTCGGCTCAGGTATACACGTTCGGACCTCCCTCGATACCGGGACTGGGCCCCGGCTCCGGCTTCACGATCATGATCCAGGACAAGGGCGGCAACACGCCCGGCTATTTGGCTGACTATACCGACCGCTTCATAGCCGCCGCCCGGCAGCGGCCCGAAATAGCGACTATCAGTACGACCTTTCAGGCCGACGAGCCCCAGAAGGCCATCTCGATCGACAACGAGAAAGTGCTCAAGGCCGGTATCTCGCTCGACGAGTTGCACTCGCAGATCAGCTCGTATCTGGGCGGCATGTACGTCAATAACTTCAACCGTTTCGGCCGCATGTACCAGACCTATATTCAGGCCGAGGACGAGTATCGGCTCAACGAGTCGAAGCTGGACATATTCTATCTGACCAACGACCGGGGCGAAAGCGTGCCGCTGTCAGCCTTCATTACCGTGAGGGACACGACGGGACCGCAGTTTACGAACCGCTTCAACCTGTACCGGGCCGCCGGCGTGACAGGACTCCCGGCGTCCGAATATTCGACGGCTCAGGCCATGAAGGCACTGGAAGAAGTCGCCGACGAGGTGCTTCCCTCGGACATGGGCTACGCATGGAGCAACATGTCGTATCAGGAAGCGCAGAAAAGCGGAGCAGGCATGGTATTCCTGTACGCGGTCGTCTTCGTCTTCCTGATCCTCGCAGCGTTGTACGAAAGCTGGACGCTTCCGCTCAGCATTCTGCTGGGTATTCCTTTCGCGGTATTCGGGGCTCTGGCGTTCACGTATCTGGGACACCTGTTCAATCCGGTCTACATCAACGACATCTTTCTGCAGGTATCGCTCATCATGCTGATCGGGCTGGCGGCCAAGAACGCGATTCTGATCGTCGAGTACGCGCGCGACAAGTTCGACGAGGGGATGGACCTGCAACAAGCCGCGCTGGAAGGCGCTAGGCTGCGTGTCCGCCCCGTCGTCATGACGGCCGTAGCTTTCCTGATGGGCGTGCTTCCGCTGATACTGGCCACGGGAAGCAATGCCGTCGCCCGCAACATCATGGGCCTCGCGCTTTTCGGAGGCATGCTGGTCGCTACGGCCATCGGGCTGTACGCCTACCCGGCCCTGTTCGTTCTCGTCGGCCGCATGAGCCGATACGAGCAGAAACGAAAAATAAAAAACGAAAAGTCATGAGAAATCCGAAATATCTTCCTCTGCTCCTAGCCTCGGCAGCCCTGTTCGGCTGCACGGTAGGCCCGCGGTTCGAGCCCCCTACGGTCGCAATTCCGCAGCGCTACATCGGTCAGGCATCCGATGCGGCCTCGGATCTCAGGTGGTGGGAACTGTTCAACGACACGACGCTCGTCAGGCTGGTCTCGACCGCACTCAGGAATAACCGCAACATAGCCGCAGCCCTGTCGCGCGTCGAGCAGGCCCGGCTCACGCTCAAAGCCACGAGAGCGAGCTTCGGACCGTCGGTCGGATACGGTCTCGATGCCCAGTACGGCACCGAGTCGTACGTGGGCCTGACTACCGACAAGCCGGAGCAAAGCTACATGATCAAGCCGACGATCAGCTGGGAGGTGGACCTGTTCGGCAAAATCCGCCGAATGAGCGAAGCCGACCGCGCTCAGATGCTTGCAACCGACCAAGCCGCACAGGGCGTGATGGTTTCGCTGGCAGCCGAGGTAGCGACAACCTATTTCGACTACCTGCAGTACGAATATGCCGAGCATATTTCACGCTCCACGCTGCGATCCCGCGAAGACACCTATCGGCTGATGGAGTCGAGCTTTCGAGCCGGCACGATCAACGAAATGGAGCTGAGCCAGAGCAGAGCGGCCGTCGCAACGGCACAGGCCGCCATCCCCCGGTTCGAGCGAGCCCGGCAACAAGCGCTCCACGCGCTCAGTCTGCTACTCGGGCAAAATCCGTCCGACGATCTGATCGGGAGGCATGCGTCGCTCGCCGAGCTGGACATGCCGGAGGAAATTCCGGCAGGCTTGCCGTCCGACCTGCTCGAGCGAAGGCCGGACATGCAGGAAGCCTATTATCAGGTCATGGCCGCGAACGCCGAGATCGGAGTGGCCCAAGCCATGCGCTTCCCGAGCATCGCGCTGACAGCTAACGGAGGAACGCTCAGCGACGATGTCTCCCGGTTGTTCGGCAGCAAGTCGTACCTATGGTCGGTAGCCGGAAACCTGACCGGTCCCGTCTTTCAGTTCGGAGCCAACAAAAGGCGCGTACAGATCGCAAGGGAAAAACATAGGGAAAGCGTGCTCAATTACGAGCAATGCTACTTGCAGGCGCTCCGCGAGGTGGAGGATGCGCTGACAGCCGTCAATACCTACCGCTCCCAGATCGCGGCGATGAGAACGCTCGTCCGGTCGGCCGAGCGCGCCGATACGGTAGCCATGCAGCGATACCGAGGCGGGCTGACCGATTATCTGGACGTGCTCGATGCCGAGCGCACGCTATTTGAAGCGCAAACCGACTATGCCGACGCGGTGAGCAGCGCAATGAGCGGCTACGTAACGCTGTATAAGGCATTGGGCGGGGGAATTACCATGCCTGTGACGGAGACGGACTGACCTGCGGTTCATTGCCCTCCTGCGCCCGTCGCCCGGGCCCAAGCCGTCGAGCGGTACGCTTCGTTATACGAAGGCAACCCTGGTTGCGGGATATAAGTAGACAAGCCGCAACACGTCCGCACGTCGAAAAAACCGTAACTGCCGTATTCGACCGCGCTGTATATCCGGTCCGTATAGTCCGAGAAAAGCACCGTCCGGGACAGTTGCTCATCGAAGTCCGTGTATTGAGGAACCGGCACCAGACAGGAATAATAGTCGGCCAGATCGAAAAACATGTGCGTATGCATCCTCTCGAACGGCTGCACCTCTCCGGCGCTCACATCGGCGAGATTCCCTGCCGACCATACGTCGCGGGCAGCGGCGGCCAGTCCATCGAGCTGGTCGGCCCGGACCAGAGCAATGCTTCCCGACCGGTTGTAGCCCGATTGCGCACGGTAATAGGCCATAAACTGCCGGCAGACTTCCTCCAGCCGCAACCGCTCGGAGAAAATAAGAGGAATGATTCGGTCATAGGGAAATCCGCTGCCGAGGATTTCGGCCGGCGAGGCGATCAGATAGTGCGCGGCATGGCGCATCTCGTACAGGACTTCCACCCCGCCCATGAAACAGGCATCGAACAGGATGAAATCGAAAGTGAGGTCGTCGGGCAGCGCGGCCGCCAAATCCGAAATCTCCATATGTACGGACGAACCGTTCTCTGTGTCCGCACCGAAATGCTTCGTCACAGGATATGCTTCGGAGTCTCTCGGAAAGAACAGGCCGCTGCTCGCGCCGGCCTCCTCGATCCCGGCCGGAATCCACCCCATGCCATGAGACCAAAGAATCAGACCGTACGACTCGGCCGGATAAAGCGTCAGCGCACGGTCGACCACCCGTCGGAGCACGGCGGCCGAAGCGGAATTTTCCTTTCCGTAGGTCTCGATCACGCGCTCCGTCCCGTCGCTCTCGATTTTCGACAGGCGGGAGGTTCCGTTCAGCTCATCGATATAGACGAGCAAGTTACCGTCCAATCCCTTCATGGCCGACTTCATATCGTTCAGGTTTTGCAGGGCGAAACGGTACAGATTGTTGTCGGACGCCAGATAAACCAGCACCGTGCGATCTACGTCGGGAGCCGGAAAGTCGTCGTCTTTCTCGCAGGCAAACGTGAAAAAGGCGAGCGTCAGAAGCAACAGGCAACGGTATATTTTTCCCATGACAGTTTCATTACAGCCGAGTGCCGTCGCGCGCCTCCGCGCTTCGGCATACCGATCCTCCGGAGAGATGGTTTCATCCGCAAATGTACGAAAATCTTTCCAAGGGAGAGGGCGAAAGGCGCTACCACGAACGCCCGGCCCCTCCGCCTCCGGAAAGGCCACCTCCGAACCCGCCGAAGCCATCTCCTCCTCGGTGCGATCCGCCGCCGAGAATGATCGGAGGAATCCAGCCTCCGCCCCGGCTGCCGCTCGATCCTCCCCCACGACCGCCTCTGCGACCGGCAAGAATCATAAAAAGAATCAGAGGAATCAGAACGAACAGCACCGCGGCATCGGCTCCGTCCCCGCTCCGTTCGTCGTATTGCTCGGCCGTGAACTCTCCGCGAGAAAGCTGCATCAGCACATCGGCCGTCCGGTCAATCCCTCCGTAGATATCCCCTTCCCGGAACCGGGGAATCATTTCGTTGTCGAGTATCCGCCCCGCCGTTATATCGGGGATGACCCCCTCGAGACCGTATCCGACCGAAATATAGGCCTCGCCTCTCGAGCCGGGAACAGAGGGCTTGACCAATACCAGAATGCCGTTATTCTTGCCCTCCCGGCCGACTCCCCATTTGTCGTGCAGCCGCTGTGCGAAATCGGAAGGAGCATAGTCCCCCAGATCGTCAATGGTTACGACAGCGATCTGCGTGGAGGTCTCGCGGTCGAAATCGGCCAGCTTCCGCTCGAGCGCCTGCCGTTGCGAATCGTTCAGCAAGCCTGCGAAATCGTTGACCAACCGGCGCGGCGACATCGGCTCAGGCAAATCCTGAGCCGAAATCCCGGCGGGCGCAAGTGCGGCCCAGAACAAGAGGTGCCGCAGAAAACGCAATATCGGTCGCATCATGTCTTTCGATTAGAATTGCACCTCCGGAGCCTTTTCCGCTCCCTGTTGCGCTTCGAAATAGTTCAGCGGAGCAAAGCCGAACATACCGGCGAGCAAATTGCGCGGGAACATTTTGACAAAGGTATTGAACGACTGGGCGGCCTCGTTGTACTTGCGACGCTCGACGGCAATCCGGTTTTCGGTTCCCTCGAGCTGCGTCTGCAAATCGCGGAAGTTCTGACTGGCCTTCAGATCGGGGTAGCTCTCCGAAATGGCCATCAGGCGGCTCAGAGCCGACGAGAGTTCGCCCTGAGCCTGAGCGAACCGGGCCATCGCGGCCGCGTCGTTCACGTCGATTCGGGTCTGTGTGGCCTGCGCCCGGGCCTCCACGACCTCGCTCAGCGTGTTTTGCTCATGAGAGGCGTAGCCTTTCACGGTATTGACCAGATTCGGAATCAGGTCCATTCGGCGCTGATACTGGTTCTCGACATTTCCCAATTGAGCCGTCGCGGCCTCG
>CABUJP010000012.1:0-27800 GCA_902491835.1 uncultured Alistipes sp.
CATGCCTGATACTGTAAATATAATTCAATTGCTTAACTAAGTACAAACGTACGACCGGGAAGAGAAGGACAGGAGACGTTTGCACGATGCGACCGAATTCTCTCCGAGTGCGGCGGCCGGAGATGCCGTTCGCACATCGAGACGAAAAGACGGGGCAAATACGGCAAAGCCAACAATTTTTCGCATCCGGACCGAACGAAGACACTCCGCAGCAGGCCAAAGTACGGGGGCCGATCGCCAAACCCGGAACGGACCGCGCGCCGCAACGGCCAAGAAAGTAATCCGAGAAACGCCCGGTCGCTCCTGTCCGCGGCTTTCGGCATGCGTGTTCCGCCGCAAAGACCGGCCCTTCTGTAACAGCATGGTCAAATTCGCCGTTCGTCCGTTGTCAAGATCACGCAGATCGAGCTTCAATAGACAGCGAACGAATCGCATTTTTCTTCGCGAATCCATCGTATGAATCGTATATCCGAAGAATCTGTAAATCGACAGAATTTCAATCATATCGCAAATAGAAGTAAATTACCGGCGGAAAATATAGCAATATGTCTTTCCCGCTACGGATTGTATTTTTCGTATATTTATATTTAGAAAATAGTAATCACGCGAAATGAAAATCAGACGATACGAGTCCGCGGATTTAAAGCAGATACTCCGGTTGTTCTATGAGACGGTCCGCGCCGTCAACATAAAAGACTATACCACAGAGCAGATAAATGCATGGACAGCAGGTCATATCGACTTGAAGGAATGGGACGCCTCGTTTCAGAGACATATTACCTACGTCGTTACGGAAAACAATTTGGTCGTAGGTTTCGGAGATATCGACAGAACCGGATATTTGGACAAACTATTTGTCCATAAGGATTTTCAAGGCCGAGGCATAGCGACCTTAATATGTAACCGGCTCGAAAACGAAGTCGAAGTGGAATGCATCCGCGTTCACGCTTCGATTACGGCAAAACCTTTTTTTGAGAAGCGCGGCTACGAAGTCGTCAAGCAACAGGAGGTCGAAAGACAAGGCGTATTTTTAACGAACTATATCATGAAAAAGTATTTGACTTTTCCGTAACTCAGCCGTATACGAATTCCCGCGCTGTCTTCCGCCGGCGATATGTTCATTATGTTTCCGCAGGGTCAATCGCTGTCGAAGCGCCGGTCATCCGAGAATCCTGCTGTTTCCGCATGTCAAGTCCGTTTTGAAAATGAAACGGACAAATGTCCGTTCGGCTCCGAACGGCATTCCATCGGGTTTGTTCTTCTTCAGCGGCGGTCTATTTTTCATCGGCTGTATTTTTATCAAAGGGAAGGGAATATTGCGCCCGATTTACAGACGATCCAAGTCGCCGATGTATTTTACTTTGATCGAGGTATTGTTCTATTCTAATTCTTATATTGAATCCGACTGATATACAGCATAATAAAATTAAACAGGCACGAAATGCAATGTTTTACCTATATCGTACCTGTCGAAAAAATAAACGCTCAGCCCATGAAAGCTAAGCGTTTACGGTGTCATCTTGTTGACCCACCTGGACTCGAACCAAGAAAGGCAGAACCAGAATCTGCAGTGTTACCATTACACCATGGGTCAATATTTACGGCACAAATGTAATCAAAAAAATTTTTTCGACGAAGAAGTTGCGACAAAATTTTTCAAATAAAATGGCTCGAAATAAGCCACGTTTTCGAATCGATTGATTTTCAGCGCCTCATATGCCGGTTTTACCAAGCCGCGAGCCGAGGGCGTCACGTCGACATAATGCACTCCCGGCTCGGTGAAGAGCGTTTTGCTCTTGGCCGCGCCGTTGCCGAACAGCACCAGCCGCCCTTGCGCCCGCTCGGCGGCGAAACTTTCGGCCGTCAGAACGTGAGCCTCCACCTCGGACAGCGGCCGGGCCTGCGCGTCGAACAACTGACAGTAGACTTCCATGCGTCTCGCGTCGATCATCGGCAGCAACTTAGCGTCCTCCAGCGATTCCAGATCGAGTATGCCGGCCTCGAAATCCTCCAGCGCGACCTGTACGAGGGCTTCCAGACTGTTTACGGCGATCAACGGCTTTCCGGTCGCATAGCAAATCCCTTTGGCCAGCGATACGGCGATCCGCAGTCCGGTATAGGAGCCGGGCCCCTTGCCGACGGCCACGGCATCCAGTTCGTCGGCATCGAGATCGTTTTCCCGAAGGATCTCCTCCACGTATACGGCCAGATTCTGGGCATGATGCTTCCCCTCGAGGTTTTCGCGCAGCGAAAGGAGCCTGCCGTTCTTCGCCAAGGCCACGGAACCTATGTCGGTGCCGGCCTCGATACATAAGATAAGCGACATGGTACGACGGTTTGATTCTGCAAAGTAAGTGAAAAAATATCAAATCCGGCCCCTCCTTGCCTTGTATCGCTCAGCCGGCCGCGCGGCGATCCGCCCGTTTCGATACGAGGCCGAAAACAAAGGCTCTTCCAAAAGTCCCGGTAACCCGGAGTCCCATAGCTCGCCCGACCGCACGGCAGGCGGCAACGGGAAAGCACGCCGACACGCGCCCGGCCGAAACACGACCGGGAAACGATCGGTTTTTGGGAGACGGACGATAAGCAGAAAAGGAAATTACGGCCCGAAGTCTCCCGCAGACGCTCGAAAAACAAACCTACGCCGTACAACCGCCTCGTATGACCGTAAGGTCATGTCCGTCCGAAGAATCCGGATCGTCCGAAAACCGTTCCCGGGTTATCGGCGGAGCACCCAGCGCATGAAGGCCCAGCCTCCGAGAATCTGGAGCGACATGCCCGGCAGTCCGATACGAAAATCCTGCAAAGCCGTGCGAAGCGATCCGGTCATCGCCCATTCGCCGAGAGTGCCGATCGCCTGATAACCGAGCACCACGGCCGCGAGCAGCGACAGCGATACGCGGCGGTAACGCGCGGCGGTCAGCCCCGCGGCGACGGCCAGCAGCGACGATTTGAACAGAATAGGGGGCAAAGTATCGGCGGCGGGCATGCCGAACAGCGCCGAATTGATCAAAGGCGAGGCAACGGCCGTCAGCATGCCGGCGCGCCAACCGTACTTGTAAGCGGCTATCAGCGTGAAGAAATAGATCGGGAGCCACCGTACGCCGCCCTGCGGAACGAGATGGCACAATTGCGGCAGCAGGACGTTTCCCGCCACGAACAGTGCCGCGATCCGGTAAGTTTTCGTCTGGTCGTACCCCAGCGAATGAAGTTTTACGGTCGTTGCTTGCATATCGATTTTTTTATCGGTTATTCATCGCATTCATAAAATCGCGTATCTGCGCCACGCATTCCTCCGGGGTACGCAAGTCGCGGCAACGAGTCTCCAGCGGGCACCAGCCCGTCCCGCTGCGGTTGATCACATGCGGGACCTCTTCGGCGTAACCGACCTTCACTCCGCTACCGGCCAGAAGGTCCAGAGCGGGCCGGCTGATAACATCGGCATGCAGCTCGCTCACTCCCGCGACGATCATCAGAGCCGCAGCCGCCTTGCCTACGACCTTATCGGCGACGGAGGCCCCGCGCAGAAACCCGGGGTCCTCGCCCGACAGGGCATACAGGTCCGACACTCCCCGTCCCGAGAAGGTACGGATTTCGCCGTGAGCGACCACCAGCGAGTAATTCCCCTCATGCAACAATCGAATCAGTTTTTCCATAATCCGTATGCTATATTTCCTTAATCCGAAACCGGCCGGGCGAAACACGGCTCCGCCTGTCTTCCCGCATAGAGCGGAGATCGGAACGGACGGCGATGCGGCTTCCGGCGCGCCGGAAGCCCCGCGTACGGGACTCGCACGGCCGTCCGGTCCCGCGAAATCCGCTATTCCCGCCGTCCGATGCCCCGCGATCTTCCCTCCGGTTCGAGGCCTCAGTCAAGCTCGACCAGCTCGTAGCGCTGGCTCCCCATGCCGAGCCGTTCGGCATAGTCCAGCGTATGCATGCCGTTGCGCGAGTCGATCCGCTCGATCAGATGAACCTTGCCGTGATCTTCCGAGGCACGGACCCTGTCGACGCAGGCACGGTCGAGGGCTACGGGGTCGAGCGAGGCGAGCATGCCCAGATCGCCCATCTTCGGGTCCTCGGGCGCCGCCACGCAATCGCAGTCCACCGAGAGATTGTTAGCCACGCTGATATAAAGAATCTTGTCGCCGCAGTGGTCCGCGACCGCCTTGGCGGCCTCGGCCATCGATTCCAGAAAATCGTCCTGCGGAGGAAGGCTTCCCCATACCTCGGACCGATCTCGGGTTTTGCCCGCGGAATGTATCCACGCCTTGCCCGCCGACGAGGCGATGCCGATGGAAATGTTCTTGATCGCGCCGCCGAATCCGCCCATCGGATGCCCCTTGAAATGGGACAGAACGACCGTAAAGTCGTAGTCGGGATAGTGCGAGCCGACGAAATCCTCCTTCAGGTGTCTGCCTCCCTTCACCGGCAGCGCCACCTCTCCGTCGGCATCCATGATGTCGACCTCCGCGATCGCCGTGAAACCGTGATCCTCGGCTGCTTTCAGGTGAGACTCCGTATCGGACCGCCCGCCGCCGTACGCGGTGTTGCACTCTACGATCGTTCCCCCGACCCGCCGCACCAAATCTCCGATCAGCGCCGGACTCAGGTAATTATTGTTGCCGGGCTCGCCCGTCGAAAGCTTGACGGCGACCTTGCCTGTCGCCTCGCGGCCCAGCGCCTCGTAGATCTTCACGAGATTCTCGGACGAAATCTCCTTGAACATATAAACCTTGGGCAGCTCTTCCGAGCCCTTCTCCCGAGCGCTGCCGCACCCCGTCGCCGCCGGCGCCGCCGTCATTACCGACATGGCCATACAAATAATTCTTTTCATCCTTTCGTTTCCGTTTCCCGCTCGGGCACGCCGCCGAGCGAACGGATCGTCGCCCTCCGGCTTTTCCGGGCATGACACAAAGTTACGGGAGAATTTCTTTCTGACAGCAGGCGAGACGCGGAATTATCTCTCCCGGCAACGGATTTTCACGCAATTCCGGTCATCGCTCGCATTTTACGACCCGCAGACGGCTTGCACTCGACATCGGCTCCGAACCGGGGCAGGATCGGACGGACTCCCCGTCGCCCGTACCGATACGACCATTGAGAACATATTCCGGGTCAATCGGAGCACAGTCAGAAAAAGCGGAACGGCTACTTTCGCCACAACCGTGCGGCAGACACGGCCTCCTTTCCGCAAAACCCCGACTCGCAAAATATGCTGGACCGGCTGGCCGGGTTCTTCGTCAGGCTGCACCGGACCGGCGTATATCATCGGAATCTGCATATCGGCACCGGTGCGATACTGTGGGAAACTGCCGCTTTCAGCTCATCGACACGAACCGGATGACGTTCTATCGCCGGCTGTCGCAGCGGCGCCGGATCGAGAACCTGCGTCGGCTGGCCTGCGAAACAGACGCTTACCTCCATATTCTGAAGCGGTACGCCGAGACGACCGGAGCGGACACGCACTCGTTCCAGCTCAGAGGGGTGTTGCTGCATCTGTTTCTCGAGGCAAGGCACCGCCTGCGGCACAAAATCAAAAAGGCGTTTCGCGCGATCCGCCCGGGCGGAAGGACGGATTCCGTCGTAGCGGAAAGATAGAAATCCTCCTGAGCGGCGGAGTGGCAGCGGCCGGCACGCGGCGCAGCGCGCGGACGACATTGTACCGGTAAGCCATGCAGGCCAGCGCGAAATAGACGGCGCACTGAACCCACAGCGTCACGTACTCGGCGCGGATGTCGGCCATCGAGGCGCCCATCGAGTTGACCTTGACGAAGGCCAGCGTCCCCGGAGCGGCGGGAAAGACGTAATGGGCGGCTCTCCAGTACCACGGCATCAGTTCGAGCGGGTAGGACACGCCCGACAGGAAGATCAGCCCTACCGAAAAAAACGCGATCATCAGCAGCGGCGCCTCCGAGTCGGTGAAGAACACCGAGGCGGCCAGAGCGAAAAAGCAGGTCGCCAGCAGATAGGGGATCATCAGCATCGCGATCAGATATCCGCTCCCGAGCTCCGGCAGATTGAACGCCGCCGGCATCAGCCCGAGCAGGAACACCGAGAAAAGTGCGTACAACAGGCCATAGACGAAAGTCTTGCCGGCTATCACGCGTGCCATCCGCCCCAGCGAGACTCCCCCGGCGGCGTAGCGGCGGATCGAGCCGCTGTCGCGCTCTTCTCCGCTGGTCATGCCTATGACCATCAGCAGCGTCTGAAAGATGATGACCATCAGAACGGCCGGAATCAGGTAGCTGCCGTAGCCCTCGGTATGATTGTACAGCGCGGTGCCGACGACCGTGACGGCCGGGGTCTGCGTGATCGGCTGCACGTCCTCGCGGGGCAGGAAAACGAGCATCTGCGGGCGGTAGCGACCGTCGAGTTCGAGCATCGCGCCCGACGCAGCCTCCTGCATGGCCAGATAATAGAGAAATGCCTCCGTCGTCCCGTACATCACGAAAAGAGACTCTTCGCCCCGGCCCACCCTCGTCTCGAAATCCTCGGGGATGTATACGATCCCGACCGCATCGCCCCGCTTCATCAGCTCCTTGGCTTCCGGAAAGCCGGCCTCGTCGGTCAGTACCCTGACCTGAGGCGCGGCGTCGAGCAACCGCGAGTACTCTCGGCTCAGCGGGCTGTGCGAGCGATCGACCACCGCCACGGGGGCGTCGCGGATCAGGTTCGGCTCGTACATATAGTTATACAGCAGCCCGTACAGGAAGATCCCGCCCATCAGCACGAGCAACACGGAATAGCTCGTCGAGACGGTGCGGAACTCGTCGGCCGCGACGGCGGCGATATCCCTGAGCTTACTTGATATTTTCATAGCGACGGCTTAAAACGGCTTTTTTCAAGCGATGCAGCACCAGCAGCGCCGGTAGCGCGAACAGCAGCAGCGCGGCTACGTTCTGCCACGTATAGGCGAACCCGTAGTCGCCGTAGAGCAGGTTCTGGCTGATCTCGACGAAATGGCGGACCGGAAACAGGAACGAGGCGTAGTAGACCGGCTTGTACATGAAAGGAGCCGGGAAAGTCACACCCGAGAGCGTGGCGCCGAGCGAGCCGACCATCGACACCACGCTGATAACGATCCCGATGGCCGGAAACAGCGAGAACAGGAACACGGCCAGGCACTGCGTAGCCACGACGAACAAGGCCGAGGTCAGGTTCAGCGGCCAGAACCCGCACGAGAACGGGATGCGCATCACGCCGAACAGCACGTAGTTGGCCAGCACGCTTATCAGAATGAAAATCACGGTATAGGGAAGCAGCTTGCCGGCGACGGCCGAGAAGACGTTCATCCCGGCCGTGCGAAGCCAGTCGTCGCCGGTGCGGAACTTGATCTCGCTGCCGACGGCGTAGACGGTGACCAGCAGCACGATCACCTGGAACAGAATGAAAAAGAACGGTTGGCTCAGGTAGACCGAGTAGTCCAGATCGGGATTGTAGAGCGGATGACTCTGCGAGGAGACCGGAACCAGAAAGCTCTCGGCCGTCTGCTCGCTCACTCCCAGCGCGACGGCCTCGGTGACGACCGGTGTCATCGCCAGCGGCCGAAGCACCGTCTCGAAAGCGCCGCGCACCTCGCTGCCGACGCTCAGCAGCGCATAGTGATAATAGTAGCGGAGCGTCGCCCCGCGACCGCCCCGAAGGTCGGTCTCGAAACGGGGCGGAATGACCAGATAGCCGTAAATCTCCTTGCGCTGCGTCGCCTCCCGGGCCGACTGCTCGTCGGCGTAATGTCCGCTTACGCGGAAAGTCGGCACGGCCTCGACGGTGCGCGTGACGCTGCGCGACGAGGCCGTCCAGTCCAGATCGACCACGCCGACCGGGATGCGCTCCATCTGGCCCGAGCCGAAGATCGTCGCCATGAACAGAATGCAGAACAACGGTAGCGCGACGCACGTGCCGAAGTAGAGCCGGCGGGAAGTCATCCGCCGGAGCTCGCGCCTCAGCACGGCCGTAAAGCCCGTTTTCCGCCTCCTTTCCATACGCTACGGCTGCTCGCTCAGGTTGACCAGCACCGACATGCCCGGCCGAAGTCCCTCGACCGCCGGCTCGGGCCTCGCCTTCAGCTCGAAGGTGCGCAGGTCGTAGCTGCCCGCCTGCTTGGTCGAGCGCCAGGTGGCATAGCTACCCAGCGGGCTGATATAGTACACGCGGAAGACGACTCCCCGCCGGTCGAGCGCGGGGACGTCGGCCCGGAACGTTCCGCCCATGCGGAAATGCGGCATCAGGTCCTCGCGCACGTTCAGCACCGCGTGCGCGTCTTCGAGTACGACGAGGCTCATGATCGGAGTGCCGGCCCCGACCAGCTCGCCCCGCTCGGGATAGACAGCCGCGATCTCGCCCGACTCGGGCGCCGTAAGCCGCGCGTCCTGCAACAGGGCCGTCACCTCGCCCACGGCTCCGCGGGCCACGTCGACCATCGAGCGGGCGCTCTCGCGGTCTTGTTTCTGCGCCCCGTCCAGAGCCATCCGGTACTGCTCGTAAGCAGCCCGCTCGCCGGCCAGCGCATTCTGATAAAGCGCCTCCGCCTCGTCGCGGCGTTGCGATGTGACGACGCTGTCGCGGTAAAGCGACTCGATCCGGTCGCGGGTCGTCCGAGCCAGCTTCAGGTCGGCCTTGGCCTTGACCCATAGCTGCTTCATCGACTCGACGATCTGCCGACGCGTTCCGTCGTCGATCTTCTGGTTCTGGTAGACGGCCACGTCCTCGAGCGCCTGCACCTGCTCGTACTTGGCCAGCGCCTCGGGGCTGTTGATCACCACCAGCGTGTCGCCCGCAGCCACGCGTTCTCCTTCCTCGACCAGAAAACGGTCGATCCGCCCGGGCAACTTGCCGGAGATCCGTATTTCGGTCGCCTCGACCTGTCCCTGCAATATGACCGGTTTGCGGTCCAGCAGAATCATCCCGATCACCGAAACGATCGTCACGGCTACCAGCACCATGACGAACGAGAAGGCCAGGTATTTTTTCGTCTTATCCATAATCGCTCGATTCGTTTAATCGTTTCCGTTCTCGCCGTACAGGCCGTCAGGACCGAAAATATGCGACTCGGTCCGTCCGCAGAGGCTGTAGCGCTCGAAGCGCTCGGGCGCGCCGCAAAGCGACAGCAGGCTCGCCAGCGCCACGTCGTATTCGTAATAGGCCAGCAATACGGCGATCCGTGCCTTGGAGAGCATCACCTCGGCATCGACGATCTCGGTCGACGTGGCCATTCCTTCGGCGAAGGCCTTGCGGCGCATGCGCACCAGCTCTTTGCTCAGATCGATCGTCGTGCCGAGAGCCGCCACGCTACTCAGCGCGTTGCTTATCTGCGCGCAGAGCTTGTCCACTCCCACGTCGATGTCGTCTTCGGCCTGACTGCTGCTCAGTCCGAGCGTCTGCCGGGCGATCTTCGCCTGAGCTATCTTTTTCTCCCGGGCCAGGCCGTCGAACAGCGTCCATGTGAATCCGGCACCGACGACCGTGCGCGGGAGCAGGTTTTTCCGGATGCCGTGCGAGTAGAGCGTATGCTTGCCGAAAAGCGCGATTTCGGGAGCGTAGCCCGTGCGGCTCATGCGGAGCTCGTTCTCGGCCGCGTCGCTCTGAAGCCCGAGCTGGCGCAGCGCGTAGCTGTTGTCTCGGGCCAAAGCCTTGAACCGCTCCGGAGACGGCAGCGTATCGTTGATGAAAAGCGGGGAGACGGGCCGCACGTCGACCGTCGAGTCGATCCGAATCAGCGCTTTCAAAGCGCTCTGCGCGACATCGAGGTCCTTGCGGGCCGTCTCGAGCTCGCGCCGGGCTTCGTCCATGCTCACCTCGACGAACAGCCGGTCGGCCTTGTTGATCATGCCGCTCGCCTCGAGCTTCAGCGCGTCGCGGTAATGCCGCTCGAGCGCGCGCAACGTCTGCTCCCGGACCTCGACCACGCTCATGCCCAGCCGCAACCCGAAATAGCTCTCGACGAGCAATGTCTGCATTTGGGCCCCGACCTGAGCCCGGCTCGTCTCGGCAATCTCGACCGGCCGATCCGGCCGGCATAGATTCGCTTTCCCCCGGCGAACACCGGCCAAGTCACGTTCGCGTCGATCGTCGCCACATCCTGCGGAGCCAGCGGGAAGCGAAGGGTATAGGCGCCGATATGGTCCAGAAGGCCCGAAATGATCTGGTCGTCGGGCAGGATCGAGTGGATGAAATCCTTGGCCGGATCGGTGAACTGGCTCAACGGCTGCTCGACCTCGATCCGGTTGGCCATATGCAGATAGGCTCCCGTCACGCTGACGGAAGGATACCAGAACGAGCTTACGCGCCGGTGCTCTCCCCGGGCCCAATCGATCGCCCGGTCGGCGATCTGCAGGCTCAGGTTCTTCTCGCGGAGCCTTTCCATGGACTGTCCGAGACTCAGCTCGATCTCTCCGCCCCGACCGCGCGCCGCCCCGTGAACGAGCCAGAGGGCTATACCGCAACATACGATGCATTTCAACATTTCAAACGGTTATTGTCATTTACGGTCCGGCCGGACCATCCCCAAAGACGGCCGCGATTCCCCGGCACGGAATGCGAGCGGCCGGGCCGGAATCCGTCTCGGAGCAATAATTGAGCCATTCGGAGTCGAACGGACCTAAAAACAGAGCGATACGGAGCCGGAAGCGGTTTCTCGGATGAGTCCTGTCCTCTCGGCTCGCCTGCGGAGAGCGGCGATAGCCGCCCGGGACGGACTATCGTCAAAGGAACCGAAGACAGGTCGAGACTCATCGGTCCGGCCGGCTCTCCGCGCGTCGGGCAACGACGACTGCGACCCGGCCGGCGAATCTCCTGAATACGAAAGGCGCGTCCGATTTGACGATGAGCCGCGAGTTCAAGAGCCCGACAGCAGCCCGTCGTTTCGGAAACCGCTTCCCCGGCGGCCCGAAAGCGCCCCGGAACGGTCCGGACTTTCCTGTCGAACGGAAAGCGAGCCTTCGCATCCCCGCGACGAGACCGCCCGGACCCGGGCCTCCGTGTGTAAAAACTCCTCGCCGGACCGGTCAACTATTGAAAGTCAATAAGAAATCCCGAACTATAGGTATCCGATCCCGGTTTTTTACTGAATAATGGGGATTGCCGACCCATGCGAACCGGTCTAATTTTGCAGCGACTAAAACGCTGGAAATGAAAAACGTTTACTTATTGTCGTCCATGCTCGCCTGTTGGGGCATGATAAGCGTCTGCCCGGTATCGGCACAGAGGCAGAATGCCGACTCGGCCGCGCGACCCGTGCCGTTCGAATGGAATTTCAAGAAATACCGCGTCGGAGGATACGGAGAAATCCTGTTCCAATACATGACATACGGTACGAACCGCTATACGAACCCCGTCGGCGCCACGCACGACAACCGGGCGGAGGTTTCGCTGCCGCGCGCCGTGTTCGCGTTCGACTACCACTTCGGTCGAGGCTGGTACCTGGGCACCGAGATCGAGTTCGAGAACGGAGGAACCGGGGCGACGATGGAAATCGAGCATAACAAGGAAGGCGGCGAAATCGAAACCGAAATCGAAAAGGGAGGCGAGGTCGCGCTGGAGCAGCTCCACATCACGAAACACTTCTCGAACGCCTTTAACCTGCGGATCGGACACATGATCGTCCCGGTCGGCCTGACGAACTCCCACCATGAGCCGACGCTCTTTTTCGGAACGGTCCGTCCCGAGAGCGAGACGGCGATTCTGCCGTCCACGTGGCACGAAACGGGAGTCGCCGTACTGGGCTATCTGGGAGACTTTCGGTACGAGGCCATGCTCGTCAGCGGGCTCGATCCGAACGGATTCTCGTCGGAGAACTGGATCGGCAGCGGCCGCCAGAAGATATTCGAGGTATCCAAGATGACCAATCCGGCCGTGGCCGCGCGGGTCGAATACTCGGGCGTGCGTAACCTGAGGCTTGCCCTGTCGGGCTACTGCGGCAACACGGCCAAGAACTCGTCGAAGCCCTACGCGATGAGCGGAGTGAAGGGAACGGTGGCCATCGGGTCGTTCGACGCCCAGTACCTGGGGCGTAACCTGATCGCGCGGGCCAACTTCATCTACGGAACCGTATCGGACGCGAAAGCGATCTACGACATCAACCGCAAGTACTTCAACAACACGGGCTATCCGATCACGCCGTTCGGCAAGGCCGCAATGGCCTACGGGGCCGAAGTCGGGTACGACGTGCTGTCGTGGGCCAATACCAGCAACCGGCTGTTCCCGTTCGTCCGGTGGGAATACTACAACACGGGACAGAAAATCGACCGGGGCGCGCAAGAGCTGCCGCGCTACAAGCGCGACGTGTTCACCGTGGGCCTCAACTACCTGCCGCTGCGCGACCTGGTCATCAAGTTCGACTATTCGTACCGCCGGATCGGAGGCAACAAGTACAACAGCGAGGACACGTTCGGCCTGACGGTGGCCTATTCGGGCTGGTTCGGCTCGAAATAGGGGAGTTGAACGGACACATACGGCAAGATCACATAATTATCGTACAAAAATCAAATAAACATGCACGCAATGAAAACGAAAGGATGGATGGGCACGGTCGCACTGGCCGCGCTGCTCGGAGCGACAGGATGCAGTAAGAACGAGGGCGGTAACGGCGGTGGTGGCGGCGGCAGCAACGCCTCGAAGCTCGAAGAATACGCAATGACTCCCGAATGGATCAACTACGCGACGGCCGTATCGTCCGAGCTGCTCGACGACTGCGTCGGCCTGTGGGCCTCGTGGAACGGACCGACGGGCATTCCCGACGAGGACTGGAACAGAATCGGACGCGACTTCTTCTCGAAGAACACGATCGTCGGCGCCGACGGCTACGCCCAATACATGAGGACGGCCAGCGAGGGCAACGACAAGTTCACCAGCGGAGTCGACGCGATCCGGACGATTCTGGTCGACGGTTTCGCCAACATTTCGAACGAAGTCGGCTCGTCGAAGATCGGAAACCCGAACTCGCTCGCGCTGAGCGGACAGACGAACGAGGCCGTGCTGCAGGTCGAGTCGTGGTACAGCTGGAACTCGATCACCGACTACTCGGATAACATCATCAGTATCAAGAACGGCTATGCCGGCCGCCGCGGCGCGATCGGGGACCCTGCCGACGCGAACAGCATCTCGGCCTATGTCAAAAGCCAGGACGCCGATCTGGACGCTCGGATGACGGCGGCGATCGACGGAGCCTATAACGCGATCAAGAGCATGCAGGCGCCTTTCCGCAACAACCTGACCGGAAGCAAGGTCGACGCAGCGATTACCGCCTGCTCCGACCTGACCGAGCTGACCGAAGGCTCGCTGCTCGGCCTTTTCGAGGACGCAGGAGACTACGACTTCACCGCCATTCTGACCCAGTATGCCGATCAGGTCGTTACGCCGACTTACAAGGACCTCAAGGAAAAGGCTTGGGCGCTTTACAACGCGATGGTCGCCCTGCAAGCCGACAACCGGAACCAAAGCAAGGTCGACGCCGCCTGCACGGCATGGAGAACGATGCGCGTGCCTTGGGAACAGAGCGAGGCCGTGCTGTTCGGCCCTGCCGGCGAAGAGACGGGGCTCGGCTTCGACCCGTCGATGGACAGCTGGCCGCTGGACCAGGAGGACATCGCCACGATCATAACCAACACGAACCTGTCGAGCGTCGACGACTACATCGGAGCGATCGGCAGCGAGTCGGTCCGCGGTTTCCATACCATCGAACTGCTGCTTTTCAAGGACGGGCAGAACCGAAAGGTACTCGCCGAATAAGCCCGGCAAGAGCATAACCTATTTATCATAAGGTTTATGTCTGCATTTTTCATAAGAAAACTCTCGGTCTGTGTGACGGCGTTGGCATGCGTCGTCGCACTTTCCGCTTGTACGGACGGAGACTATTACGAGATACTCGACGAGTACGGCAACGTGGCCGACCCGCGGACGCTGTCGGCCGGAAAGTCGACCGTGTTCCAGTCGGGCGTATCGGCCTACGACACGCCGGCCGACTGGGTGACGGGCAATCTGAGCACGCGGTTCTACCAAGGCGACGCGCTGTACGACAATCCGCGCGTCAGCGGAGACGATCCGGCGCAGGGCGGCAAGGGGCCTCTGTATGCGGGCTCCTCGTGCGGCAGTTGCCACTCGAACGCCGGAAGAACCTATCCGACGCTCTACTCGGAGGGCGGAACCGGCAGCGGGGGATTCTCGTCGCACCTGATCTATATCACGAAAAAGAACGGCGGATTCTTCCGCAACTACGGACGCGTACTGCACGATCAGGCGATCACCGGAGTCGAGCCGGAAGGCAAGCTCAGCGTAACCTATTCGGAGAAAACCTATACGTTCCACGACGGGGAGGAATACTCGCTGCTGACGCCGACCTACACGATTTCGGAGTGGTATGCCGACAGCATCGCCGCCGAGGACCTGATCGTCGACGTGCGGATTCCGCTGCGGCACGTCGGCATGGGACAGATGATGGCGCTCGACCCGACCGAGCTCGAGGAGCTAGCGCGGCGCAGCAACTATCCCGAATACGGCATTTCGGGCCGCCTGAACTACATCACCGAGCGCGGCAAGCAATATATCGGCATTTCGGGCAACAAGGCCCAGCACGCCGACCTGACCATCGAGCTCGGTTTCTCGTCCGATCTGGGCGTCACGAACGACCGCTATCCGCTGGAGGTGGCCGAAGGCCAGTCCCAAATGCTAGGATACAGCCACTACGGCATCCAGATCTCGACGCACGACATGGAGAACGTCGACTTCTATCTCCACACGCTGGGCGTTCCCGCGCGCCGGAACGTCGACGATCCGATCGTCCAGCAGGGCGAGCAGGCGTTTTACCGCGCCCGTTGCGACTTGTGTCACGTGCCGACGCTCCATACGCGTGCCGACGCTCCGGCGCTGATAGGCGGCACACGACTTCCGTGGCTCGCGAGCGAGACGATTCATCCGTACAGCGACTTCCTGCTGCACGACATGGGACCTGACCTCGACAGCCACTATGTCTCGGGACTGGCGCAGGGATGCGAGTGGCGGACGACTCCGCTGTGGGGTATCGGCCTCCAGCAGAAAGTCAACCAGCACACTTATTTCCTGCACGACGGCCGGGCGCGTAACCTCAAAGAGGCGATCATGTGGCACGGAGGCGAGGGCGCCGTATCGCGCGAGCTGTTCGTATGTCGCGCGAGGACCGCGACGCGCTGATCAAGTTCCTCGAATCATTGTAAAAGACAACCGAACACAACGACATGAAGATCAAAATCATACTATTACTGACCCTGTTCGCGGCGACGGCCTCGGCGACGGCTCAGGTCGCGAAGCATCACCACGAGGACCCGTACAACGATGCGGACAAATACATCGAAAGCGCCGTGATCCCGATGGGAGGCAAGAAAGGATTCAGCTTCGAGACGCGCGCGGGCGATTTCATGCTCAAGCCCTACGTGCTGCTCCAGACGGCCGGCAAGTTCAACTGGTACGACGACGAGCAACTCGGGCTGGACGATCAGGACAACGTGGCGAACAGCGGCTTCGAGATTCCCTACGCCATTCTGGGTATTTCGGGCCGGGCGTTCAACAAGCTGACGTTCAACCTGACGCTGAACGCGGCCAAGAGCGGCGGCGCGCTGCTGCAGCAGGCGTGGGTCGACGTGAATCTGAAGGATCAGATCCGCTTCCGCGTCGGCAAGTTCAAGACGCCGTTCAGCCAGGCCTATCTGGTCACGCTGGGCGAAACGCTTTTCCCCGTGCTGCCCACCTCGCTGACCTCGTCGGTCTACATGGACCGCAGCCTGAACTCGACCCCGCCGACGATCGCCACGGGATTCGATCTGGGCGTGATGATGCACGGCCTGCTGGGAGGCAAATGGGAATATAACTTGGGCGTGTTCAACGGCACGGGAATCGACGTGAACATGGCGCAGAAGACGCTCAGCGACGATCTGGGTATTCCCTCGCTGCTGTATGCGGCCCGGGTGGCCTTCATGCCCAAGGGCCCGATTCCCGCGCATCAGGGACGAATCGACGACCTGCACAACGACAAGATCATGTTCGCGCTGTCGGCTTCGTACAATGTCGAGGCCAACTGGCAGACAACCAACGACCTGCGGCTCGGATTCGAGTTCACCTACCTCAAAAACCGGCTCTATCTGGGCGCCGAGGCCTATTATCTGAGCTCCGATCTGGTCAAACGCCAGCGCGTGAACCATACTTACCGCTACATTGGCGGATACGCCCAAGTGGGCTACTTCGTGACTCCCAAGCTGCAGCCCGCGCTGCGCTGGGACTTCATGGACCGGAACTCGACCGACACGGACGGCTTCCTGAACATGCCGGCCGTCGGACTGAACTATTACATCATGGGCTATAACCTGAAGCTGCAGGCGATGTATCAGTTCCTCGGCCGGTGGGGACACGCGACGCAGGACGCGCGCGAGCTGGACGATCTGGGGCTGGCCCAGCATTCGGCCACCGTCATGCTTCAGTTCTCATTCTAACGGACTAACGGAATCATCGAGATGAACGGAACATACCGCCGCCCGTTGCGGGCGGCCGTGCTGGCGCTGCTGCTCTGCACGACGGTCCGCTGCGACAGCGGGGACATTTACGAGTCGCACCAAGCCACGACGGAGGGAGTCTCCGTGCGCGGGACGTTCGAGCTGCTCAATCCGGAAGTCTTTCCCGGAGAGTACGACCTGATCTTCGGAGCTTTCGGCGAAGGAGGAACGTCGGCCCTCTCGTCGGTGAACGTGCTTAAGCCGGCCGACGGAAACAAGGTGGAGTTGTCGATCGAAAACGTGCCGGAAGACGCGCGCTCGGTCCGCCTGTGCATGACCAACTCGGGCCGTCAGGTCGTCTACACGTTTTTCGAGTACGCGCTCGATGACGACCGGACGTCGGATATCGACCTGCCTTCCGCCCAGATCGACCTGCTGGAATACGACCGTATCCAGCGGCTTGTCTTCCAGCAGTACAACTGCGTCTCCTGCCATCAGGGCGAGAGCGGCGCGGGAGGTCTGCTGCTGACCGAGGGAAACAGCTATCGCTCGCTGGTCGGCACGGCTTCGACGCTCTCGGACAAGCTGCGCGTCAAGCCTTCGGACCCCGAGGGCAGCTTTCTGCTCGACGTGCTGACCTCGCAGGAGGCGATCAGCTCCCCGCCGCATACCGGATTCGTCACGCGAAGCGAGGACATCGACCTGCTCAGGATCTGGATCGAGAAGGGATGTCCGCAAAACTAACCTTATGCCTATGTGTTTTTTAAGCAAAATACTGTTTTATAGCAATGTACGCATCGAAATAGGATATTTCGACCGCCCGGGCGGCATGCGCGAGTGCCATGCCGTACTGCACGTCACCGATACGGAGGCTCCTCTGGCCAAGCAGCTCGGCGACATCCATGCAGCCTATTTCTACCTGCTGTCGAGCTACGGCGGAGAGCTCTGTCCCGTTTTCAAGCGCTATTTTCTGAGCGACGCGGCCAATCAAATCGACGCGCTCCGCTCGGGCGAGAATCCCTATCCGCCCTGTGCGACTTCCATCGTGCAGCAGCCCCCTTTGGACGGCGGCAAGGTCGCCCTGTGGGTCTACCTGCTTTCACTCGCCGACGGACAGGTCGTGCCTTTTGAAGACGGAGTTACGGCCGATCACAACGGCTACCGCCATATCTGGACCGCCTACGGTTCCTCGCCCGACGGAGACTCGGCCCGGCAAACCGAAACGCTGCTCAACCGGTACGGCCAGCGGCTCGGGCAGTTCGGATGCACGCTGGAGAACGACTGCGTGCGGACATGGTTTTTCGTGCAGAACGTCGATGTCAACTATGCGGGCGTCGTGCGGGCGCGCCGGGAGCTTTTCGAGCGTCACGGCCTGACGCCGCAAACCCACTACATCGCCAGTACCGGCATCGAAGGGCGCCATGCCGATCCGAACCGTCTGGTACTGCTCGACGCATACGCCGTCAAAGGACTGCGTCCCGGCCAACAGGTCTATTTGCACGCGAAGGACCACCTGAACCCTACCTACGAGTACGGGGTCACGTTCGAGCGCGGCGTCCGGCTCCGCTACGGCGACCGGAGCCACATTCTGCTGTCGGGCACGGCCAGCATCGACAACCGGGGCGAGATCGTCGCGCCGCAGGACATCGAGGGACAGACCGTCCGGATGCTCGAGAACGTCGAGGCGCTGCTCGCCGAGGCGGGAGCCTCGGCCGCCCATCTGGCCCAAATGATCGTCTACCTGCGGGACCCGGCCGACTACCCGGCCGTGCGAAAAATATTCGAGCAGCGCTACGAAGCGGTTCCCCGGCTGTTCGTGCATGCGCCGGTCTGCCGTCCCGGCTGGCTGATCGAGACGGAATGCATCGCCGTCCGCGAGGACGAGAATCCGGCCTTCGCGCCGCTCTAACATCGACCGGGCCTTGTATCCGCGAACGACAAAGGCGCTCGGGCGGACCGCCTTCGCGCTGCTGATCGGCATGGCGGTCTGTCTGGCCGCCGCTACCTTCGTCGAAAAGACCGAAGGCAGCGAGTTCGCCGCGCGGCATATCTACCGCACGGGGTGGTTCGCGGCATGGTGGGCTCTGATCGCAGCCTCCGCGCTGCCGGTCGCGGTCGTCCGGATCGGACCGGGAAAACGGGCGGCGGTCGCGCTGCATCTCTCCCTCGGGCTGATCCTGCTCGGAGCCCTGCTGACTTTCGCCACCTCGCAGAAAGGATACGTTCATCTGCGCGAGGGAACGGAAACGGCATGCTTCCGGCCGGAAACCGGAGGGGAAGCCCGGCCGTTGCCGTTCTCGCTGCGGCTCGAGCGGTTCGAGATCGAATGCTATCCGGGCACGCAAGCGCCGGCGGACTATCGGAGCCTGCTGACGGTCACCGATTCCCGGGGGCCGCAGCCAGCCGTCGTATCGATGAACCGCATCCTGTCGCGCGACGGATACCGCCTCTACCAGACCTCTTTCGACGAGGACATGCGGGGCAGCATCCTGTCGGTCAACCGAGACCCCTACGGCATTCCGGTCACATATGCGGGCTATCTGCTGCTCGGCGTCTCGATGATCGGCACGCTGTGCTCGAAACGGTCGGGCTTCCGCCGACTGCTGCGCCATCCGCTGCTGAAGCGGGCGGGCTGCCTGCTGCTTTTCGCCTCGGTGTGCTGCGGCGCATCGGCCGGAGCGCCGGCAACGCTGGACCGGGAGACCGCCGACGCGCTGGGCCGGCTGCGGATGCTGTACGGCGACCGGGTGGCTCCGGTCCAGACATTCGCCCGTGACCTCACGGTCAAAATCTGCGGGAAGCCCGCTTACGGAAAATATACGGCCGAGCAGGTGCTCGCGGGCTGGATATTCTTCCCCGAACAGTGGCAGCACGAGCCGATGATCCGAATCAAGCAGGACACGGTGCGGAAACTTCTCGGCTCGGGGGCGACGGCCGCGCTGACCGACTTCTTCGGTCCGGGGCGGAGCTACCGGCTCGCCGAAGCGGTCCGACACGGAGCGAACCGCAGCGACCCGGCGCATCGGGCTTTCGCCGAGGCGGACGAGAAAATCCAGCTGATCGCCATGATTCAGTCGGGCAGGGTGCTCCGGCTGTTTCCCGAACAGGGAGAGAACGGAACGCAGTGGTATGCGCCGACCGATCCGGTACGAGCGCTTCCGAAAGGCGACTCGGTTTTCATCAAAGGCATTTTCCCGCTGATGTACGAAGCCGTCCGCAACGGTGACAGCGACAGACTGCGCGACCTGATCGACAAGATGGACGCTTTCCAGCGGGAGCGGGGAGCCGCCGGGTTCCTGCCGGAAGGACGGCTGAAGGCCGAGCTGCTGTACAACCGGCTCGACGCGGTCCCGTGGCTTTACCGGATCGACCTCTGCTGCGGCCTGCTGGCATTTGCATATTTCGTATGGAGCCTCGCCTCGGGCAGACGGAACCGCCGGATCGAGCGTCTGTCGCTCGTGCCGTTGGCGGGAACGGCCGTCCTGCTGACCGTCTCGATGACGCTGCGGGGCTACGCCGCCGGGCATCTGCCGCTGGGCAACGGGTACGAGACGATGATTTTCGTCGCGTGGTGTCTGTCGCTCCTCGCGCTCGGAATCGGTCGCCGCTTTCCGATCGCGGCGGCTTCGGGCCTGCTGATGTCGGGTTTCGCGCTGCTGGTCGCTTCGCTGGGCATGGCCAATCCGCAGATTACGCCGCTCGTACCCGTGCTGCGCTCGCCCTGGCTCAGTCTGCATGTCTCGCTGATCATGGTGTCGTACGCGTTGCTGGGCCTGCTGATGCTGAACGGAACCGCGGCGCTCGCGCTGGCTGCGACGGCGCGGACCGGAACGGCGGAGCGAACGTCGCGGACGCTAGCGAGACTCCGGCTTTTCGGACAGCTGCTGCTCTATCCGGCCGTTTTCCTGCTGACCGCAGGCATTTTCACCGGGGCCGTCTGGGCCAACGCGTCTTGGGGACGCTACTGGGGATGGGACCCCAAGGAGGTCTGGGCGCTGATTACGCTGATCGTCTACGCGCTGCCGCTGCACGGGCAAAGCCTCGCCCGGTTCCGCAGGCCGCTTTTTTTTCACGCCTACACGCTGTGGGCGTTCGCTGCGGTGCTGATGACCTACTTCGGTGTAAACTACCTCCTCGGCGGCATGCACAGCTACGGAGGAGGATTCAGACCGGGATACGCCGCCGCGACTGTCTTCGCCGCCGTAACGGCCTTCGCGCTGCTGACGGTCGCGGCCCTGATCCGGCAACGCCGCATGGACGCATAGGCCGGGAGCATCCCCGGTGCAACGGCAGCGAGGCGGCTTTACGACTGCCGTCGCCGCAACGCCTCGCTATGAAGCATTCGGGAACATGCCGCCCCGGGACAGCCCGCAATCCATCGTAAAACGGGAACAAAAGCAAACAGGTCCGACAAATTTTACCTATCTTTACGAAAGCATCCTCCGGACAAACCGTTTTGCGTTATGAAAAAGTATCTGTGCCTCGCTTTGGCGGTTCTTTACGCCTGTTCGCCCGCCTTCGCGCAAGACGACTATCCGACCGAGACCGACCTCTACGTTTTCTGGCAGCCCGACCGGCCGCTGACTCCGGCCGACTTTCAGAAAAGCGATTCGCTGTCGGACAGACAAAAGCGCATCAGCGACGCTCACGCCCTCTATTGCGTAGGATGTTTCGGGCTATGGACGCAAGCGGACGCGCCCAAGGGGAAATGGACGAGAAAGCGCACTGAAGTCGTATACATCGCCCCTGCGTTCGAGAAAAGGAGCTCGTTCATCCTGCACGGCGACACGGCCGGAATCGTGCACGAGCAGCTCCTGTTCGACCTGCAAGAGGTCGGAGCCCGGTTACTTCGATACAAACTGGAGGAAATAAAAAAAGAAGCGGACCGCGCAGCCGGAATTCAGGCTATCGTCCTCAATACCTGCAAGGCGAAAGTCCGGGAGTTCGTGGACGCCATGTCCTCCTCTTTCGTCGCGGAAGTCCTCATCGAAAAAAACGACAGCCTCGCCCGCTGGCGAGCTCTGGTAGACGACTATCTGGAAACGTACGCGGACTATGCGACTCGGCCGGAAGACTGCGCCCGGTTCGCCCTGAACAGGCCCTTGCTCGACGGCTACTCGTCGATCGAAGCATTGGAAGCCGATTTCAGGAAACGGGATTCCTCGGGCACTTATATGATCAGGCAAGGACCTTTCCCCGATACGGGCACGCCCGTCTATAAAAACGGGAAGCGCGGACGGCCGATCGACCGTCGTCCCCGAATCTTCCGATAGGGCCGCTTCCTGCGGACGGATGCTCCGAATCCGAACCGCGCGTCTGCAATCTGAAAACCTCAACCGTTTCCTCCGGTTTTCGGCTCTCGCATCACGGAATCGGTCATTTCAAAATGGCCGGGAATACAGAGGTTCCGCCTCTTTACGGACGACCGAGCCGGCAAGTTTCTTCACCGCAGATACGGGTGCAAGCGGACGGCACGTTCCGCCCCAGCCCTCCGAAAACGACGTCCGGAAAGAATAACCCGGCGATCAGTGCTCGTACGGATTGCCTCTGTCGGCCACCTGCCGGGCCGGAACGCCGGCGATCGTCGTGTCGGGCCGCTCGAACGACCTGTTCACGACGGCATTGGCTCCGACGGCGATCCGGTCGGCAATCCGGATCCGGCCGTAAATCTTGGCTCCTGGGCCGATATAGACATGATCGCCTATCTCGGGTACCTCGTCTTCCCTGAAACCCACCCCGATATTGACGCCCTGATGAATGTCGCAAAAGGCGCCGACGCGCGCCTTCGGATTGACGACGATCAGACCGTAATGGTTGATCCGCAGTCCGGGGCCGAACACGTTGATCGGGATCGAAAAGCCCAGCCGAACACCGTAAATCTCATGCACGGCGCCCCAGAACTTTTTCATAATCCGACCGAAAAGCGAACGGCCGGTATTCGCGTAATACTCGTGCTTGCGCAAGGCCACTTGGAATTTCCAGACCCGGTAGCCGGTCAGAGGCGGCCGCTTGGCCCGCCGGATTCCCAGAGCGCGGCGGTCGAGCTCCAGATATCGCTGCAAATCGGATTTGGATAAGATCATAACGGAATGAATAAATAGGATTCGATTCGGATGGCAATTTCCGAATAAATATACGGAAATTTCACAAACAGCGCTCCGCAAATCGAGAAAAAACATTCAGGATACGGACGGAACGGGCTCTCAGAACGGGACGCTCGTCCCGGACAGGCATTCAGTCCTTATCTTTCCCGCCTTCGGGACGGTCGAATTCGATCGGACCGAGCTTGCCCATCAGCGAGCGGACCTGAGCGGCCCGGCGCACCATGTAGCCCGACGGAGCGGCCATGTCGCGGCGGAGCGGATTGGGCAGTACGGTCGCTATCATCGAAGCCTCGTGGGCATTCAGCTCGGCGGCGGTCTTGCCGTACACGTCGCGGGCCGGAGCCTCGACGCCGTACATGTTGCGGCCCGTTTCTACGACATTCAGGTAAACTTCCATGATCCGCCGCTTGTTCCAGAAAGTCTCGATCAGTACGGTGAACCACGCCTCGACCCCCTTGCGCAGCCATGTGCGGGCAGGCAGGCAAAACACGTTCTTGGCCGTCTGCTGCGAGATCGTGCTGCCGCCGCGCAGCCGCTTTCCCTCGCGGTTCTCGTCGAGCGCGCGGTCGATCGCGTCCCAATCGAATCCCCGGTGCGAGAGGAAATGGTTGTCCTCGGTGGCGATCACGGCGCGCACCATCGGCATGGCCACCTTCCTCAGCGGAACCCAGTTCGAGCGCACCCGAAGCCCCTCCTCGGGCAGATGCTCCGCCAGACGGATCGCCTTGAGCGGCGTGAGCGTCACCGGAACCCACCGCAACAGCAGCGTGTAGCCGAGCGAGAACGTAATGAAAAAAACGGCCAGATATGCCAGCAAGCGGCCCAGATAGCGCATAGCGAAACCAGTCAATCGTCCCTTCCCGTACAAGGGCCGGCATCATTGCTGTACCCCTTCCGGTCGGCGGGCAAAAATAATATAAATTTTGACAAATCATAATGAAAAAAGTGGAAAATTACCCGTTTTAAAATAATCGCCGTATATTTGCGCAAAATTGAGCGAAGGGAAAAATCAATAGGAATTTCCAAAATCTTACTTACGAAGATGGCACAGAAAAAATTCATTACTTGTGACGGAAACTACGCGGCGGCTCACATCGCCTACATGTTCAGCGAGGTGGCTGCGATCTATCCGATCACACCGTCGTCCACCATGGCGGAGTACGTCGACGAGTGGGCAGCCAGCGGCCGCAAGAACATTTTCGGCGAAACGGTCAAGGTTGTCGAGATGCAGTCGGAGGCCGGAGCCGCCGGAGCGGTGCACGGCTCGTTGCAGAGCGGCGCACTGACTACGACGTTCACGGCTTCGCAGGGACTGCTGCTGATGATTCCGAACATGTACAAGATATCCGGCGAGCTGTTGCCGGGCGTGTTCCACGTTTCGGCCCGCGCGTTGGCCGCGCAGTCGCTGTCGATCTTCGGCGACCACCAGGACGTCATGGCCACCCGCCAGACCGGCTTCGCGATGCTGGCGACGAGCAGCGTGCAGGAGGTAATGGACCTGGCCGGCGTCGCCCATCTGGTGGCGATCCGCTCGCGCGTCCCGTTCCTGCACTTCTTCGACGGATTCCGCACCTCGCACGAAATTCAGAAAATCGAGATAATCGACGAGCAGGCGCTCGCAGGCCTGCTCGACCGCAAGGCGCTGGACGCCTTCCGTAAGCGCGCGCTCAATCCGGAGAACCCCGTTACGCGCGGCACGGCCCAGAACCCCGACATCTACTTCCAGACCCGCGAGGCCTCGAACAAGTTCTACAACGCCATACCCGACATGGTGGCCGACGCGATGAAGCAGATCAGCGCGATCACCGGACGCGAGTACAAGCCGTTCACCTACTACGGCGACCCGGATGCCGAGAACATCATCGTAGCGATGGGCTCCGTGAACGAAACGATCAAGGAGACGATCGACTACATGCGCGGCAAGGGCGAAAAGGCAGGTCTCGTCACCGTTCACCTCTACCGTCCGTTCTCGCCGAAGTACCTGTTCGACGTGCTGCCCGCTTCGGTCAAGAGAATCTGCGTGCTCGACCGCACGAAAGAGCCCGGAGCCAACGGCGAGCCGCTTTATCTGGATATCAAGGAGGTATTCTACGGCCGCGAGAACGCCCCGCTGATCGTCGGCGGGCGCTACGGCCTTTCGTCTAAGGACACGACCCCGGCCCAGATGCTGGCCGTCTACGAGAACCTGAAGGCCAACGAGCCGAAAGACCACTTCACGGTGGGCATCGTCGACGACGTGACCTTCACTTCGCTGCCCGTAGGACCGGAGCTGCATCTCGACAACGCCGGCACGTTCGAGGCCCGCTTCATCGGTCTGGGAGCCGACGGCACGGTGGGCGCCAACAAGAACTCGATCAAGATCATCGGCAACACGACCGACAAATACTGCCAGGCCTATTTCTCGTACGACTCGAAGAAGTCGGGCGGCTACACGGCCTCGCATCTGCGCTTCGGCGACAAGCCGATCCGCTCGCCCTATCTGGTCAACACGCCCGACTTCGTGGCCTGCCACGTTCCGTCGTACCTGGGCAAGTACGATCTGCTCAAGGGACTCAAAGACGGAGGCACTTTCCTGCTCAACAGCGTGTGGGACGCCGAGACGACCAAGGAGCACCTGCCCGACGCGATGAAGAAGTACATGGCCGAGCACCGTATCAACTTCTATATCATCAACGCGACGAAGATCGCCGCCGAAATCGGGCTCGGCAGCCGGACCAATACGATCATGCAGAGCGCCTTTTTCAAGGTGACCGGCGTGATTCCCTACGAGACGGCCAAGGAGGAGATGAAAAAGGCGATCTACAAGTCCTACGGCAAGAAGGGCGAGGATATCGTCAACATGAACTATGCCGCCGTCGAGAAGGGAGGCGAGGTGACCAAGGTGGAGGTTCCGCAGCAGTGGGCCTCGCTGAACCCGGTTCCGGCCGCCGGACACGACGTACCGGAATTCGTCCGTCGCATCGTCGAGCCGATCGAGTCCCTGCGTGTCAGCGCGTTCGACGGCCGTGAGGACGGTACGTGGGACGCCGGCACCTCGCAATACGAGAAGCGGGGTATCGCGGTGAACGTTCCCGAGTGGCAGGCCGAGAACTGCATCCAGTGCAACCAGTGCGCCTACGTCTGCCCTCATGCCGCGATCCGTCCGTTCCTGCTCACCGAGGAAGAGGCCGCCGCCGCGCCCGCAGGCACCGAAACCAAACAAGGCGTCGGAGCGACGAAAGCCTACCGGTTCAAGATTCAGGTATCGCCGCTCGACTGTACGGGCTGCGGCAACTGCGCGAACGTCTGCCCGGCCCCGACCAAGGCTCTGCTGATGAAGCCGCTCGAAAGCCAGCTCGACAAGGGCGAGGCCGAGCGCTGGGAATACATGCACAACAAGGTCGGCTACAAGGATACCGTGGTCGACAAGACGAAAACCGTCAAGAACAGCCAGTTCTCCCGGCCGCTGTTCGAGTTCTCCGGCGCTTGCGCCGGCTGCGGCGAGACGCCCTACATCAAGGCGATCACGCAGCTCTACGGCGACCGCATGGTGATCGCTAATGCGACGGGCTGCTCGTCGATCTACGGCGGCTCGGCTCCCTCGTCGCCCTACTGCGCCAACGAGAAGGGCTTCGGCCCGGCATGGGCCAACTCGCTGTTCGAGGACAACGCCGAGTTCGGCTTGGGCATTCACGTCGGTATCGAAAAGCTGCGCGAACGGCTCGTCGTGCTGATGAACGAGGCGATCGAAGGAAATACGGGATGCTCCGAGGAGCTCAAGAGCGTCATGCGGGAATGGCTCGACAAGATGAACGATGCCGAGGCGACCAAGGAGGTAGCGTCCCGCCTGATCCCGATGATGGAAGCTTGCGGCTGCGAGGTATGCAAGCAAATCCTTGCGATGAAGCACTATCTGATCAAGAAGTCGACTTGGATCTTCGGAGGCGACGGCTGGGCATACGACATCGGCTTCGGCGGTCTGGACCATGTGATCGCATCGGGAATGAATGTCAACATTCTCGTGCTGGACACGGAGGTTTACTCGAATACGGGCGGACAGTCGTCCAAGAGTACGCCGATCGGCGCGGTCGCCAAGTTCGCATCGGCCGGCAAGCGCGTCCGCAAGAAGGACCTCGGCGCGATGGCGATGACCTACGGCTACGTCTACGTCGCTCAGGTGGCGATGGGTGCCAACCACAACCAGTACCTCAATGCGATCAAGGAGGCTGAGGCCTACGACGGTCCGTCGCTGATTATCGCCTACGCTCCGTGTATCAACCACGGCATCAAGGGCGGCATGGGCAAGTCCCAGCTGACCGAGAAGGAAGCCGTCGAGTGCGGCTACTGGCACTTGTGGCGCTTCAATCCGGCACTGGAGGCTCAGGGCAAGAATCCGTTCTCGCTCGACTCGAAAGAGCCCGACTGGAGCAAGTTCCAGCAGTTCATCCACAGTGAGGTACGCTACACTTCCCTGCTCAAGTCGTTCCCCAACGAGGCCAAGGAGCTGTTCGCCGCCTCGGAAAAGAACGCGCAGTGGCGCTACGAGACTTACAAACGCTACGCCGCGATGGACTACTCGGACACGGTCGAGGAGAAGTAGTCCGAACGACGATTTTATCCCTGCCGGGGCGCGTCCGAAAACGACGCGTCCCGGCTTCGTTTCTGGCGGCGGGAACGGTCTCCCGGATTTCCGCCGATCGCGCTCCAGGAGACCGACACGCTGGCCGGTCTTTCCCTTCCCCATACAACCGATTCCGTCGTCCGAGAGCGTTCTCACGAAGCGTATCTTCTGACATAACCTTACTGAAAAGAGATTATTGCATCCCATCGCGACACGACCGGAAACTCCGGCGCCCGAAGTCCGGAGCGGGGAACGACCGGCCAGGATTCCTGTCCTTTCGGACCGGCAAGAAGGCACGCCGCCCGCGCCGCACGGAAAATATTCCGCCGGTCTGTTGCATC
Source organism: uncultured Alistipes sp. (assembly GCA_902491835.1). Taxonomy (GTDB): domain Bacteria; phylum Bacteroidota; class Bacteroidia; order Bacteroidales; family Rikenellaceae; genus Alistipes_A. Next base: position 27,503 of record CABUJP010000012.1, read on the forward strand.
AATCGATTAAAAAACATATATTTATGGAGCCGAATCGGTCCCAATGCATATTCATATCCTGTCCCTTATGATCTGGACATCCGTACTTTCCGCCGTTCTGACATTCGAGTCCGGCCCCGACGCGCGGCAGCTCTGCGGTTCGGATCGCGTTCCGATGGCCCGGCCGTTCGGGTCCAGAAGAGTCGCGGCGCAAAGCACGGCGGCCAAAGAGGCTCGAAACGGCGAGGATATTCCGCAGACACGCCGGTACGCGGCCCCCTCCGGAGAGATCGGGCCGAACGGCTCGGCCGGACGGAGG
>CABUJP010000013.1:0-27374 GCA_902491835.1 uncultured Alistipes sp.
AAACGTAGGGTACGGCCGTCGGCAGGTTCATCCGGACGATCTCATCGTCGGAAACGTGTTTGAGATGCTTGACGATACCCCGCAGGCTGTTACCGTGAGCGACGACCAGCAGATCGTCGTAATCTTTCAGCGACGGGAACAGGATGCACTTCCAATAGGGCATCGTCCGCTCGATCGTATCCTTGAGCGACTCGGTTCTCGGCAGTTCGCGGTCGGGCACCTCGCGGTAGCGGGCCTCGAAGCGCGGATTGCGCGGATCGTCCTCGGGGATCGGATCGGGAGCCACGTCGTAGCTGCGGCGCCAGACGAGCACCTGCTCCTCACCGTAGCGCTCGGCGGTCTCGCTCTTGTCGAGTCCTTGCAGCACGCCGTAATGTTTTTCGTTCAGCCGCCAGGTCTTCTCGACCGGGATCCAGTCCAGATTCATGCGGTCGAGCACGCAATCCAGCGTCTTGACGGCCCGCTTCAGATAGGAAGTATAGGCCTTGCCGAAAGAGAATCCCTCCCGGCCGAGCAGTTCCCCCGCCTCGCGGGCCTCGGCCACTCCCCGCTCGGTCAGATCGACATCGGTCCATCCCGTGAACCGGTTTTGCAGATTCCACTCGCTCTCTCCGTGACGGAGCAAAACAATTCTTTTCATAACGCATCGTCCTTTAGAATCGCCATGCACGACGATTATCGTAAAGGTATGCAATAAAACGGCCAGACAAAACGCCAGCAGGGAAAACCGTCGTCCCCGACCGCAACGGAACGCTTCCGAGCTCGCTTTCTCTGCGCGCCGAAACAAAAGCGGCCGCCGTAAAGCGGGCCGCCCCACGCCCCGACATTCCGCATGGTTATTGGTATGGAAACGCTATCTTTGCTATAGACTAAGGCTCCTATGGAAACCCGAAAAAAAGAACAAGTCAAGCAGCAAGTGCAGCGACGCATCGTACTGTGCTCGGTCATGCTGATGGCAGGCAAGTTCGCCGCCTATTTCCTGACCAATTCGGTCGGTGTGCTGACCGATGCGATGGAGAGCATCGTCAACGTGACGGCGGGCCTGATCAGCCTTTACAGCCTGTACCGGGCCGCCCGACCCGCCGATCGCAACCATCCGTTCGGATACGGCAAGATCGAACTGATCTCGGCCTCGATCGAGGGCCTGCTGATCCTGCTGGCCGGAACGGCCATCGTCTACGAAGGCGTTCGCAGGCTGTTCGTGCCGTCGCAGATCGAGCAGCTCGACATGGGCATCGCGATCGTCGCAGCGGCGGGAGCGATAAACTATCTGCTGGGCCTCTACAGCATCCGGACCGGGCGGCGATACGACTCGGTCGCGCTCGTGGCCGGAGGCAGGCACCTCCAATCCGACACATACTCGACGATCGGCCTGGTCGCCGGCCTCGTACTGCTCTACGTGACGCGCATCGCATGGATCGACAGCGCGCTGGCCATGCTCTTCGGCGGCATCATCGCATGGACCGGAATCTCGATCCTGCGCAAAACGGCGTCGGATCTGATGGACACGGCCGACGAACGATACCTCGAGAAAATGCTCGAAACCGTATCGCGCCGTCCCCGTCCCGACTGGATCGACATCCATAACCTGAAAATCATCCGCTACGGGAGCTACGCCTATATCGACTGCGACCTGACGCTGCCGTGGTACTACACGGTCCGGCAGGGGCACAAGGCCTGCGAGGAACTCAAGCGGGTCATCGAGCAAAGCTTCTCGGACCGAGTACTCTTTTCGGTACACTCGGACCCTTGCGAGGAACGCCACTGCGGCCATTGCTCGGTCGAAGAGTGCCCTTACCGCCGCGAAGCGTTCGCCGGCCCGCTGGTCTACACGCTGCGCGAGCTGACCGAGAACGACGAGCAGAGGAGCGAGTAGCGCTTCCCGGCCGGACAATACCCGCTTTCCCGGCCGGAGCCGCACTCCCTACCCTCAGGAAAATACGCACCGGCGAGAAATACTCCCGCCGACACGGACAATCCGGTCCGGCGGTGCGGGAACATGGAAAAGCATGAAAACAATTCCGCCCCAATTATATCCGTTGACCGTACCGGCTTTCGAGTTTCCGATATGTCCGGTTTCCCCGGATGAAATCACTTCCGACGGAGGAAACTTCGCAGTAGCAGCCTAACCGGCTACGCAACCGGACCGCAAACTGAGGCTAACAGATATGGGAATCCGGAGGCAAATACGCATGGTACATGAAGTATGCAATTGTCTAACTCCGAAAGCCGATCCCCGTTTTCCCGTCCGGACAGAAAACACGCGCGGCACGCAACGGCGACGAACCCGCCGCGCGAAACGCGAAGCGACAGTTTTCCCGATGTTCGGACGGTACGGAAGAACGTTTTTCCGGCAGACTACGCGCGGCGTGCCGAAACGCTCGAAGGACGGCCGAACGCGGCAGGAAAGACAGGAAGCCATGCCGGCCGATGGAGCAAAGACGGCGGAAAGCCCGACCGGGTACACGCCGGGCATACGAAGGTCCGGGTACTCCGAGCTCCGCAGACGCGGAGCCATGGAATACCCGGACCTCTAATCCGTCGTCGGTCCCGCACCCGTCGGGCAGGCTGCGCCTCAATCGAGCGGCTCGGCTTTGAAACCCGCTTCGGACACGGCTCGAACGACAGCCTCCGAGGGCTCGTCGGTATCAATCGTCAGCAATTTCTCCGGCGAGGCAAGGTCGATCGACCACTCTTCCGGCTTGGCCATTTTGTTCAGCTGCTCGCCGATCTTGGCGACGCATCCTCCGCACTTGGCGTTGGTCTTGAATCTCTTTTTCATCGGATAATCGTTTAAAGTTTTTTCCATTTCAGACGCAGGCTGTTGGTAACGACCGACACCGAGCTGAAAGCCATGGCGGCTCCGGCCAGCATCGGACTCAGCAACAACCCGCACAGGGGATAGAGCACTCCGGCCGCAATCGGTATGCCGATCAGGTTGTAGACGAATGCCCAGAACAGGTTTTCGCGGATCAGGCGCACGGTACTGCGCGAAAGCGCATAAGCCTTGGGCAGCAGCGACAAGTCGGAGTTCATCAGCGTAATCATCGCCACGTCCATCGCCACATCGGTCCCGCGCCCCATAGCGATGCTCACGTCGGCTCGCGCCAGCGCCTGCGAGTCGTTGATCCCGTCGCCCGTCACCGCCACGCGACGGCCCTCGGCCTGCAACCGTCGCACGTACCGCTCCTTGTCGTCGGGCATCATCTCGGCCCGGAAGTCGTCGATGCCCAGCCGCCCGGCCAGCGCAGCGGCGGCCCGACGGTTGTCGCCGGTCAGCATAACTAGACGGATATGCCGCCGTCGGAGCTGTTCCAGCGCTTCGAGGGTCGTCTCCTTAAGCGGATCGCTGACGACGACGACCGACAGCAAGCGGTCGTCCTGTCCGACGAATACGGTTCCCGCACCCTCCTGCTCCAAACGATCGATACGCGCGAGCAGCTCTACGGACGGACGGACGCCGCGAGTCTCGAGCAAGGCCCGGCTTCCGATCCAGTAAGACGCTCCGTCGCAACGGAAAGCGACGCCGCGACCGGTCAGGCTCTCGAACGAGTCCACCTCCCGGCGCCGGGCGCCCCGGCCGGCCAGATAGGCCGTGACGGCCGAAGCCAGCGGATGCTCGGACTTCATCTCGGCGGAATAGACGGCATCGTAAAGTCCGTCGGACGGCGGGACGACGTCGATCCACTCCGTGACCGAGGGACGTCCTTCGGTCAGGGTTCCGGTCTTGTCCAGCACCATGGTATCGATACGACACATCTGCTCGAGCGCCGCCGCGTCCTTGATCAGAATCTGATTCTCGGCCCCGCGCCCGATACCCACCATCAGCGCCGTCGGAGTGGCGAGTCCCAACGCGCACGGGCAGGCGATCACCAGCACCGAAACGGCCGACAGCAGCGCATGCGAGAAATAGGCTTCTCCCCCGATGACGAGCCAAAGCACGAAAGTCAGCGCGGACAGCCCGATGACCGTCGGCACGAACACCGAAGCGATACGGTCGGCTATGCGCTGCACGGGAGCCTTGCTGCCCTGCGCCTGCTGTACCATGCGTATGATCCGCGCGAGCAGCGTGTCGGCGCCGGCTCCGGTCGTCCGCAGCACGAACGAGCCCCGGCCGTTGATCGTTCCGGCAACCGCCCGGTCGCCGGGCTTCTTATCGACGGGCAGCGGCTCGCCGGTAATCATGCTCTCATCGACGAACGACTCGCCGCTTTCGACCGTGCCGTCGACCGGAATCCTCTCCCCGGGACGCACCGACACGAGATCCCCCGCGCGCAACGTCGCGATCGGAACGTCCCGCTCGATGCCGCCGGTCAGCAGGCGGGCGGTCGAAGGCTGCAATCCCATCAGTTTCTTGATAGCCGACGAGGTGCTTCCCTTAGCCCGCTCCTCGAGCAGCTTGCCCAGCAGGACGAAGGCTATGATCATGCAGGAGGCCTCGTAATAGACATGCGGCTCCAGCCCCCGCTCGGTCCAGAACCGGGGATAGATCGTATTGAACAGGCTGAACAGAAAGGCGATCGACGTACTGAGCGCGACCAGCGTATCCATATTGGCCTGTCCGTGGCGCGCCTGCTTCCACCCGCCCACGAAAAACATGCGCCCGAACACGCCCAGCACCGGCAACGACAGCGCCAGCATGATCCAGTTGCCGTAGGGCATGTGCATGAACGCCATGGAGATCAGCATGAGCGGCAGCGAGAAAGCCCATGCCCCGACCGTATCGCGACGCAGCCGGCGATAGCGCGCGCGCTCGGATTCCTCGCGCTGCTGCTCGCCGTTGCGCTCGTCGACGATCAGGTCGTAGCCGGCCGCCCGAACGGCATCGCGGATCTGAACGGGCGTGATCGTCCCGGGGTCGAACGCGACCGACAGCGTGTTCGAAGCGAAATTGACGGACGCCTCGCCGACTCCCTCCAGATGCCGGACCGTCTGCTCGACATGGTTCGCGCATGACGCGCAGCTCATTTCGAGCACCGGGAACTCTTTTCTTTCGATATTCCTTGCCATAGCACGTTTTTCAGACTACTTCAAAAGACAAAAACAATACCCAAAGACAATTCGCATCATCCCTGAATATTGTTCGGTTAACGGTCCTGCGGAAGCTCTCCGCCCGAAAACGTCAGAGCACGGCCGTCTGGCCGTTGCGGCGGCAGGCGGCGGCGAACTCCGACTTGAGCGACTCGATCGTCTCGCGGACGCTGGTGATCTTCTTCGACATATAGGCGTTCGCCCCGCAGAAAGCGTACCCTCTCGAAAGATTCCCCTTGGCCGCGTTGTAGAGCGCCATAATGATGCAGTAGGGGCTTTTCGTATAGTCGCAGGTCTTGATGCAATGGAAAGGACACTTCTTCGGACGCATGAGTCCCTCCTTCACCCGACGGATGAACTCTCCGCCGATCGCGCGGCCGGGCATGCCCACCGGACTGGCGATGATCTCGATGTCATCCTTCGACGAGTCGATGTAGGTTTGCTTGAACGTAGGCGAGGCGTCGCACTCCTCGGTCGTCACGAACTTGCTGCCGAGCTGCACGCCCGTCGCGCCGAGCTGCATGATCCGGTAGATATCCTCGCCGGTATAGAGGCCGCCCGCAGCGATCACCGGAATCCGGCGGCCATAGAGCTCCTCGTAGCGCCCGACCTCGGAAACGACCTCGGGAACGATGCGCTCGAGCGAGTAGTCGGCATTGTCGATCTGCTCCCTCTTGTAGCCCAAATGGCCGCCGGCCTTGGGGCCCTCGACGACCAAAGCGTCGGGCAGATAGTCGTAGTTTGCCTTCCATTTCTCGCATATCACGCGGGCGGCACGGGCCGAAGAGACGATCGGAACGAGCTTCGTCGTGCTGTCCTTGTGCAAATACGAAGGGAGATCGAGAGGCAGCCCTGCCCCGGAAAAGATGATATCGGCTTTTTCGGAGATCGCCGTGCGAACCATGTCCGAGAAGTTGCTCAACGCCACCATGACATTGACGCCCACGATGCCGCGCGTCTTGGCCCGTGCCTTACGCAGCTCTTCGCGGAGCCCCATAATGCTGTTGGTCAGATAGTCTTTGGAGAAACGGGGATACAAAAGCCCGATGCCGGCACAGGAAATGACTCCGACGCCGCCCTCGTTGGCTACGGCCGAAGCCAAACCCGACAGGGATACGCCGACCCCCATACCGCCTTGGATAATAGGGAGTTTCACGGTAAGATCCCCGATTTTGAACGATTTCATTGAATACGATATTGATAAATAGATTGAACAAATGTAATTCATTCATCCGGTTCGCCAACAAAAAACGGATCAAATATACGACGCCCAAACAAAAACGGCCTCCCGCGATGAGAGGCCGTCCGTCCTAAACAAATTACTTAAACTACTTTTATTATATGAAAATCAGAGGATGATCAATGTACTTGGCGCACCGACGAGGCGGAAGAATGAACGACCGAGTCCAGCGACGGATTCCCCCGGTAAGTGATCGACGACGCGCCGCCGCCGCTGGCCGACAGATCTTTTTCGACGCGTCCCAACGCGATCCGGGAAGCAGCCGACGCCTCGGCACGGCAGCTTTGCGTCACGAGCCCGGCCCCGTCGAAGTCCGAAGCACCGCTGCACTTGACCGAAACGATGCCGGCCGCGCCCGACACTTTCATATCCGAGGCTCCCGACAGGTCGCAATACAAATTCCCGCTGAATCCGCTCAGCACGACATCCGACGCGCCGGAGAACGTCCCGTTGAGCTCGCGGCAGCGAACCGAGGCATCGATATCGCTCGACTCGCCGGCCTCGATGCTCACGACGCCCGCCGCGGCAAGTTCGAGCCCGTTCAGATCGGACGCTCCGCCCAGCTCGATCCGCACGTCGCCGCTCTCGAAAAGCCCGACGCAATCCACGTCCGAAGCGCCCGAGGCACGGACGTAGGCCAAATCGTTCAAATAGAGGTAAAGCCGCCGCTTCGCATGACGGGAATCGATCCGAACACCGTCCATACCTACATGCACGACGCCGCAGGAGTCGATCTCGAAACGGAGCATCGGCTCGTGCCGCTCGTTGATCTCGACTACGGCGCGGGTCTCGTCGGAGCGGATCAGCCGCACGTCGAAAGCGCCGGAAGCCGAAACTCCCGTAATCGGCCGGCCCTCGTAACGCGTCAGGCGAACCATGCGCGTCTGGGCCGAAGCTACGCTCCCCACCAGCAACAGGGCGAACACGAAACAAACTTTTTTCATCGGACAGACCGTTTTCGAGCCGGCACGCGCCGGCTTTGTATATAATACGGAAACCGGCCGCAAAAGTTACACTGCGCCAGCTATTTTATTTACAATAGTTTTTCGTATCTTTGCGCATTACAGACTACGGCTGCTCCCGTGCCATCTCCGCGCGACGCGGGAGCATTCGTCCGAACGAACCGAATATTATGAGCGACAACAAAATAAAGATAGGCATTACGCACGGAGACGCGAACGGAATAGGATACGAAGTGATCGTCAAAAGCCTTTGCGACCCGCGCATCTGCGAACTGTGCACGCCCGTCGTCTACGGCTCGGCCAAGGCGGCCGGCTACTACAAGAAACAGATCGAGGGAGCCGAAAGCCTCAGTTTCAATATCATAGGATCGGCTGCCGAGGCCAATCCGAAACGTGTCAACCTGATCAACTGCTGCCCCGACGAATTGCGCGTCGAGCCGGGCGAGATGACGCCGGCGGCGGGAGCCGCCTCGGTCGCCGCGCTGCAGGCTGCGGCGGCCGATCTGAAGGCCGGAACGATCGACGCGGTCGTCACGGGTCCCATCTGCAAGGAGAACGTACAGGGCGAGGCATTTCGCTTCACGGGCCATACGGAGTTTTTCGCCGCGGAGTTCGGCGGCGAGCCGCTGATGATGATGTGCAGCGATCTGCTCAAGGTCGGACTCGTTACCGTACACATTCCGGTCTCGGCCGTCAGCGCGTCGATCAGCAAGGAAGGCATTCTCTCGAAGCTGCGGGCTCTGCGCCATGCGCTGATTCAGGACTTTTCGGTCCGCGAGCCGCGCATCGCCGTGCTGAGCCTCAACCCCCACGCCGGAGACGGAGGCTTGATCGGACAGGAAGAAGAGCAGATCATCGCGCCGGCTATCCAAGCGGCCTTCGCCGAGAAGATTCTCGCGTTCGGGCCTTTCCCCGCCGACGGATTTTTCGCCGCCGCGGCTTACCGGAAATACGACGCCGTACTGGCCATGTACCACGATCAGGGACTCGCCCCGTTCAAGGCGCTGTCGGAAGGAGGCGTCAACTTCACGGCCGGCCTGCCCGTCGTGAGGACTAGCCCGGCGCACGGCGTAGGATTCGACATCGCCGGGAAAGGCGTAGCCAGCGAAAGCGGGATGCGCGAAGCGATCTACACGGCGATCGACGTACTGCGCAGCCGCAGGATATACCGACAGATCAGCGCCAACCCGCTGCGCAAGTACAAGCGCGAGACGGGAGCCGATGTGTCGGCCTCGGAGCTCCCCGAGCAGCCCGAGGGCCAACAGTAAGAACAAGCAGAGGTACAGCTCGTATTGTACCGCGATTATACTTAAGTTTCGAAACTATGATTAAAGTGACTTTCCCCGACGGCGGCATTCGTGAGTACGCCGAGGGAACGACGGCGATGCAGATCGCCGAAAGCATCAGCCCGCGTCTGGCTCAGGAAGTGCTGTCGGCCTCGGTCAACGGCGAAATCGTGGACCTGAACCGTCCCATCGCCTCCGACGCGCAGATCAAGCTGCACAAATGGGAAGACCCCGAGGGCAAGAAGGCGTTCTGGCACTCGTCGTCCCACCTGATGGCCGAGGCGCTCGAGGCGCTGTATCCGGGCATCAAGTTCGGCATCGGCCCGAGCATCGAGAACGGATTCTACTACGACGTGGATTCCCCGACCCCGATCACCGAGGGCGACCTGCCGAAAATCGAAAAGAAAATGGAAGAGCTGGCCCGGACCAAGGAGACCATCACGCGGCGCGAGGTAAGCAAGGCCGACGCGATGAAGACCTACACCGAGAAAGGCGACCAGTATAAGGTAGAACTGATCGAGGGGCTCGAGGACGGCACGATCAGTTTCTATACCAACGGACAGTTCACCGACCTGTGCCGGGGTCCTCACCTGCCGCACATGGGATACATCAAGGCGATCAAGCTGACTTCCGTAGCCGGAGCCTACTGGCGCGGCGACGAGAAGAACAAGATGCTGACGCGCATCTACGGCATCACGTTCCCGAAGAAGTCGATGCTCGACGAGTATCTGGCCATGCTCGAGGAGGCCAAGAAGCGCGACCATCGCAAGCTGGGCAAGGAGCTGGAGCTGTTCTGCTTCTCGCCGAGAGTCGGCGCCGGCCTGCCGCTGTGGCTGCCCAAGGGCGCCGCGCTGAGGGACCGTCTGGAGCACTTCCTGCGCAACGTGCAGAAAAGGTACGGCTACCTGCAGGTCATCACGCCGCACATCGGCATGAAGGACCTCTATGTCACGTCGGGCCACTACGCCAAGTACGGCAAGGACTCGTTCCAGCCGATCCACACGCCCGATGAGGGCGAGGAATTCCTGCTCAAGCCGATGAACTGCCCGCACCACTGCGAGATATACAAGTTCAAACCGCGCTCGTACAAGGATCTGCCGCTGCGCTTCGCCGAGTTCGGCACCGTTTACCGCTACGAGCAGAGCGGCGAGCTGCACGGACTGACGCGCGTGCGCGGCTTCACGCAGGACGACGCCCACATCTTCTGCCGGCCGGACCAGCTCAAGGAAGAGTTCATGAAAGTGATCGACATCGTGCTCTACATCTTCAAGACGCTCAGCTTCGACAAGTTCACGGCTCAGGTTTCGTTGCGCGACCCGAACAACAAGGAGAAGTACATCGGCTCGGACGAGAACTGGCACAAAGCCGAACAGGCCATCATCGAAGCGGCCGCCGAGAAGGGACTCAAGACGACGGTCGAGCTGGGCGAGGCCGCGTTCTATGGCCCGAAACTTGATTTCATGGTCCGCGACGCGATCGGACGGCAGTGGCAGCTCGGCACGATTCAGGTCGACTACAACCTGCCCGAGCGCTTCGACCTGACCTACAAAGGCTCGGACGACAAGCCGCACCGGCCGATCATGATCCACCGCGCGCCCTTCGGCTCGATGGAGCGCTTCGTGGCCGTGCTGCTCGAGCATACGGGAGGCAAGTTCCCGCTGTGGCTCTCGCCCGATCAGGCGGTCGTGCTGCCGATCAGCGAGAAATTCAACGATTATGCGAAAAAAGTTTCGGATTATCTAAATAATTCCGATATTCGTGCTACGGTCGACGACCGCAACGAGAAGATTGGCCGCAAGATCCGCGACAACGAGCTGCGGCGTATCCCGTTCCTGCTGATCGTGGGCGAGAAGGAGGAAGCTGAGGGTATGGTGTCGGTCCGCGCACAGGGCGAGGGCGACCGGGGCTCGATGACGCAGGACGAGTTCATCGCACTGGTACGCGAGAAAGTGGCCGATGAGATTCAGACGCCGGGCAAGTAGAGCGCGGCGACATAGCTGGGGAAAGGCTCGGCGACGGTAATATTTCAGCCGGCAGCCGTTTTGCAGCGCGGTATTCGCAAGAACAAAGTGGGAGGACCTTCACCGGGTTCCCCCGCTTTTTGAGAGATAAAGGATTTACTAACTAACGGTGGAGGGCAAAGCTATAATTACAAAACCTCAGACAAGATCCCCTTATCGGGGCAGGGTGCAGGAGAAAGAAGCTGCACACCGAATCAATAACCGCATCACGGCGCCTCAGGTGAGGCTCGTGGGCGACAACATCGAGCAGCCGATGGTCGTTTCGCTGCGCGAGGCACTGCGCAAGGCGGACGAGATGGGACTCGATCTGGTCGAAATTTCACCCAAGGCCGATCCCCCCGTATGCCGGATCGTCGACTACTCGAAATTCCTGTACCAGCAGAAAAAGAAGGCCAAGGAGATCAAGTCGAAGATCGTCAAGGTGGTAGTCAAGGAAATCCGCTTCGGACCGAATACGGACGATCACGACTACAACTTCAAGCTCAAGCATGCGGAGAATTTCCTGAAAGAGGGCGCCAAGGTGAAGGCATACGTCTTTTTCCGCGGCCGTCAGATCGTTTTCAAGGATCAGGGCGAAATCCTGCTGCTGCGCTTCGCTACCGATCTGGAAGAGTGGGCCAAAGTGGAGCAGATGCCGCGCTTGGAGGGGAAAAGGATGATTCTGATTCTCGCTCCGAAACCGAAAAAATAAGCGGCTCGCATGCCCCGAAGCATCGAAACCCTCCCGGGGAACTCCGGGAGGGTTCGGTATACCGGGCCCACACCCCGACAGCAGGTTTAGCCCGAGAAGGAACGGCTCCCGGCGGGGGACTTGTTGTCCTGCAGGTTGGGGAAAGGTTTTCTTCGACTTTCGGATCGTTCCGCAACCGACGGCGCGGATCGCTCTTTCCATGGAAAGCCACAGCCGCCCCAAGCGCCGATAAGCTACAGGCGCTCATGCAAGCGGACGTTCCGATAACCGCCCGACGGTTTCGAGTCGTCCCTGACAGAAACGTCCGAGCGCAAGAGCCGTCGCGGGAAGCCACCGGCAGGGAGCACGGCCGGTTTTCCGCATGTCCCGAACAACCGTTTTCGGACACTTCGGAGCCGCCTTGTCCGGCGAACGCCAACGGTCTACGGGCCGAAGATAAGCTCCTTCCGGGCATCGTTCCCGGAAGCCGCAAATGGAGACTGTCAGCATACTCCCCTCCCAACCTCTCAATATAACGAAACCTAAATCCCGAACCTATGAACAAGAATCAGTTTCCGACCGTCTTTCTGACCGCCTTACTTTCATGGACGCTTACCGCCGGCACGCTGTCCGCGCAACCGGCCGGCAGACAGAGCGCATCCTCCTATCCGCCCGTTCCGCCTTCCGAGCGCGTTGTGGGCATCGCCTACGGACTGTGGGCCGACCGAGATCTGTGGTCGAGCACATGGGACAAACCGCAAATCGGCGAGTACGACTCGCGCGATCGCCGCGTCATACGCAAGCATGCCGAATGGCTCTCCGACGCCGGAGTCGACTTCGTCTGGCTCGACTGGTCGAACAACGTCACCTACGATCCCTGCAAGCTGTGGACCGGCGGCAAGCAGGACGTGATCGAAGATGCGACCGCCATTCTGTTCGACGAATACCGCAAGATGTCGGAGGCGGGCCTCCCCCACCCCAGAATCAGCATTTTCATCGGCGTGACCGGTGCGCCAGAGGCCGCCGAGGACGGTCGTCTCCAGAAAAAGGCCGATCAGGTATGGGAAATGTACGCCGGCAATCCCCGCTACCGGGAAATGATGCAGCTCCACGAGGGCAAGCCGCTGCTGGTCGTATACGTCGATACGCCCTCGCCTTGGCAGGACGGCACGCCGGCATGGGACGACGAGCGTTTCGCGGTACGCTGGATGACCGGCTACGTCAGCGAGCAGGCACCCCTGCGGACCGACGACCGCGTCAGTCGCTACGGTTACTGGTCGTGGGAGGACCGGGGCGAGCAAACCTATCCCGTCCGCGACGGCCGGCCCGAGTCGATGGTCATATGCGCGGCCGTGCGACCGCAAGGAAAGCCCGGAGATACCGACTACATTCCGGCCAAGGGTCGCCGCGACGGCGCGACGCTGCGCGAGCAGTTCGCCCGGGCCCGCGCCGTCGGTCCCCGCTTCGCCATGGTTGTCTCGTGGAACGAATGGACCACCGGCGAGCAGCCCAGCATAGAGGTCAGCAAGGACCTGGAGCCCTCGCTCACGCTGGGCGACCGCTATCTGAAGCTGCTGAAGGAGGAAATACGCCGGTTCAAGACCGAATAACCCTTGCTCGAACCAACTTGCCTAAAACGATACTGCCATGAGAAAGAATCCCGCGCGCCTCTCCGTCCTACTCGGAGGCGCATGCCTGTTGGCCGGCTGCGCTTCCGGCCCGCAGACCCAAGCGCTCGCTCCGGCCGGTTTCGACCGCGTAACCGTAGAAGGCGAGTTGCGACAGAGAATCGAGCGCAATTTCGACCGGCTGGAAACCGACTACTACCAGCCCGATCAGGTCTACTGGACCGAGGAGCAGTCGGGCGGATGGCCCGGCGACAAGGAAGGCCGCACGATTCTGGCCCTCGTGCTCGACGCGCGAGCTTCGGGCCGCACGCCGCTCTATCTCGACGAACTGATCCGCCGGCTGCCCGGTGAGCTGAACGCGAAGGGCTATCTGGGCTCGATCCGTGAAGGATCGGCCGACGAGCAGCAACTCTCCGGACATGGCTGGTTGCTCCGTGGGCTGTGCGAATACTACGCATGGAAGAAAGACCCTCAGGTGCTGGAGATCGCCCGCGGCATCGTCGACAGTCTCTTTCTGCCGATCGCCCCACTGGCGGATCGCTATCCCCTGAGCGAGGAGCAGCGCGTCGCAGGAGCCGGCGACATGTCGGGCCGCGTGCAGAACACGGTCGACGGCTGGGCGCTCTCGTCCGACGTGGGCTGCGTGTTCATCGGCATGGAGGGACTGATCCATTCGTACCAGTACATCCCTTCCGAAGAATCGAAAGCATTGATCGACAAACTGATCGCGCTGTTCGAGCGAATGGACCTGACCGAAATCCGGGCCCAAACCCACGCCTCGCTCACGGCCCTGCGCGGCATGCTCCGCTACGCCGCCCTGACCGGTGACACGACGCTGATTCCCCGCGTCGAAAAACGCTGGAGGCTGTACAAAGAATACGGCATGACCGAAAACTACGAGAACTACAACTGGTTCGAGCGCTACGACACATGGACCGAGCCCTGCGCGATCGTCGATTCCTATCTGCTCGCTACGCAGCTCTGGGCCGCGACCCGCAATCCGGCCTATCTGGAAGACGCGGACAAGATTTATCTGAACGGCATCGCCGCCACGCAGCGCCATAATGGCGGATTCGGCTGCGACAAGCCGGTAGGCGTCGTCTACCCGGAACTGGGCATTCAAGCCGAAGAAGCCTACTGGTCCTGCACGATGCGCGGAGGCGAAGGACTGGGCCGCGCGGCGGAATACTCCTACTTCACCGAAGGCAACCGGATCGTCGTACCGTTCTACCGCGAAAGCCGGCTGCGACTGCCCGACCGAAACGTCGTGCTCGAACAGCGCACCGATTATCCGTTCGGGGATCGAGTTGAGTTCCGCTTTGCCGAAAAACCGGACAAGGAGATTTCGCTCGCCCTCGCCGTTCCGTCCTATATGCAGCTGCGGTCGCTGACGCTCAACGGACATCCGGTCGAGGCAAGCGTCTCGGAAGGATTCGCCGAGGTGGCCGGCCCGTTCTCAGCAGGGGACCGGATCGAGCTCGAGTACGGCTTCGCCGCCCGCTGGGTACCGCTCGAAAACAGAGACATTACCGACCGGACGCTGTACAAGGCGATGTACGGTCCGCTCGTACTCGCATACGAGGGCGAAGCGCCGTTGCATCTCGACGGGAAAGCCCCGATTCTGACCGACGGGAACGGAACGTTCCGGATCGAAGGGACCCCGTACGAGCTCTCGCCGGTCTATCATCTGATGAACCCGAAGGTATGTCTGGCGGAGAACTACCGGCCGGGCATAACGGTCCGCATCGATTGAGCGGGACGGCACGGCTTAACCGAATCAAGCGACAGATGCCGCCGAGCCATAGCTCGGCGGCATCTGTCTTTACCCAAAGCTCTCCCTGCGACAAACAATCCGGCGGCAACCGCCGCGCATAATCCGAAACGGGCATCGGATCGCATTTCCCCGACCGGACGAGCGACTCCCCGGCATGCGTCCGGCGCGGCGAAATGTAACCGTCGCACGACGCCGATCCGGTCCCCGACTCCGTTTCCGGAGAATCTCACGACTACGAACCGTAAACCGGGATCAGAAGCATCCCTATCTTCCGTCCGATACGGACACGAGCCGCGCGCACTGCATCCTGTCCGACTATCTCAGGCCCTTTTTCCGATCCCGACACAATCCGGACATACCGGCACGGAGGGAATATGAAACATGCCATATCCCGTAATCCGCCGAACAGCCCGGTCACCCTCAGAGCGCTTCCGTGCTCCATACCCGCACCCGCTACCGCAAACCGTAATCTGCCGAAAAATCCAATCGTTCCCAGAGCATACGATCCGTACCGCTCCGCAATATCCCGAGCCGGAACAGATCGCGCGCGAGCGGCCTCCCCTGACGGCGACTCCGCCGAATCGGACACGGCCGACGGGGCACGGCCGGACCATCGCGCCGCGCAAAAGAGACGGCCCGACGGACTCCGGCTCCGTCCGAAAATCAAGGAGCCGCAAACCGACGGCTTGCAGCTCCTCAAAACGTATGAATCGGCTCTTCATCCTCGCATCGAGTCGCAAGCCACCGGCCCGTACCGAGAACGGAGATAACGAAAGCGCGGTCCGTTTCTCGCGCGTCGCTACGGCCTGTCCCCGAACTTTTGCGGCTCGCAAACTATTCCAGCCCCATCAGCGACTGGATCTTTTTCGACAGCTCGGTATTGTCCATCACGCCGTTGATCCGCTCGGCGCCGGTCCCGTACAAATAGACGGGAACCATCGTTCCGGAATGGCCGGTCGTGCCGAAATGATAGCCGACGCCGCTGTCCGACAGCGTGAAGTCGGTCTCGTTGCTCGTGATCGACAGACCCGACGTCTCGTGATCGGCCGTCACGACGACCAGCGTGCCCGGATGCGCGTCGGCATAGTCCATCGCCGCACCGACGGCTCGATCGAAGTCGCGCGTTTCGGCCAAAATACCCTGAGCGTTGTTGGCATGTGCCTCCGAGTCGATCTGCGAGCCCTCGACCATCAGCAGGAAGCCGCCTTTCCTTCCGGCGTTGTTCGTCAGAATCTCGAGAGCTTTTTTCGTCGCATCGCACAGATAGTTCTCGTCGCGCCCGTTCAGCACGGTCGGCATGTACTCCTCCGAGAACAGGCCCACGATCCGGCCCCGGTCGACGGCGTCCGCCTCCTGAAGATCGTACACGACACGGTAATCCTTGGCTTTCAGCTCGTCGATCAGCGTCTTCCCGTCGCCCCGATCGGCCGCGAGGAACTTCCTGCCGCCGCCGAAAGCCACGTCCACGCCGCTCTCGACGAACTGCTCGGATATCTCGTCCAGATCGTTACGGCTCGGTACATGGGCATAGAACGCAGCCGGCGTGGCATGCTGCAGATAAACCGTCACGACAAGCCCGGCTTTCCACCCTTCGTCCATAGCCTTCTCCATCATCGACTCGAACGTCTCGCCGTCGGGCGTCATTCCCAGCATGCCGTTATTCGTCTTGCGGCCCGAAGCCAGCGCCGTACCCGCCGCCGCCGAGTCGGTAACCCGGTTGTTCGCCGAATAGGTCGTAATCAGCGCCACGTTCTGGCTGCGGTCGAACGAAGTCGGGCGGTAGCCCTCCTCGAGCATCATCATCGACACATGGGTCAGCCCCATGCCGTCGCCGATCATGTAAATTACGTTCCTCACCGGCTCCTCTTTCGCGCGGGAACCTTCCCGGGCCGACAGATCGGGCGCGACGGCCAGCATCGCAAGAGCCCAAGCCGTCCAAGCAAATTTTCTCATTTTCTCGATTCCGTTTAATGTGGTTCGTTTTCCCCGTATCGGGATGATAAAGTTACTCTTTTTCGGCCAGCCGCCCTATTTTCGTCCCATTAATTTTTCATTATTTTACCTTAAACGGTCCGAATTATTTGCGGGCAAGGAAATAATTATTACTTTTGCACTCGCAAACGCCGCAAGGGCGGGATAGCTCAGCTGGTTAGAGCGCATGATTCATAATCATGAGGTCGAGAGTTCAAGTCTCTCTCCCGCTACGAATAAAATAGGTTACGAAAATATTCGTAACCTATTTTTTATAAACCGATTACAGATTATCCTTTTTCTTAATCAAACGATATTCATATTTCAGATAATTCTACTTTTTTGCATTTTAAACTACTTTGTGACTATATTTACCTACAAAAGTTGGCAAATAGTTGGCAAAAAATGGGGACTACTTTTAAGGCTGTCGTCTATGCGGACAACAAGAAAAAGGACGGAACATACAACCTGAAAATCCGGGTGACACACAACCGTCGTTCCTTAAAGGTATCGACAAATATATATGTTTTTCCCGACGATCTCGGTCGTAAACTTCAAATAAAGAATCAGGAGATCATTGACCTTGCTGACAATTTGATCCGTCGGTGGCGCTATTTAGTCAATCGTCTGGGCATTGCAGCCGAGGTGATGGATGTTAAGCAGATAGTACAATATATAAAGGAGTCGGAAATAACGGGCGAAGGATTTCATCTCGATTTTATCGAGTACGGAAGAAAAGTGGCCGCCTCCAAATCAAAGGGAACCGCAAGGGCATATAACACATCGCTAAACGCATTGGAGCGCTTCACGAGAGGGAAACCGCTCGACATAAATAGCGTAACGGCCAAGTTTCTTTCCGACTTTGAAGCATTTCTCGCTCAGGAGCCAGTCATGAGGTATGACCGCCATAAACGAATAGAGGAAACAGGCCGGTCGAAATCAAACGGTCGGGCGCTTTCTCTGTACCTCGCCAACATCAGGCACATACACAATGAAGCAAAAAAGGAGTTTAACGACGAAGATTCAGGTATTATCCGCATCCCACAGTCACCGTTTAGAAAATACGCGGTAAAACGCCCCCCCTACCCCCAAAAAGCGTGCATTACAGCCTGAGATCATACAGTCAATTATCGATTTGCCTGATGCGGATCGTAAGACTGGCGACATAGCTGATTTTACGAGACGAGATTTTGCCCGAGATTGTTTCCTTCTGTCGTTCGCCCTTGCCGGCATGAACTCTGCCGATCTTTTCGACTGCAAGGCTTCCGACTTTGACAGGGAAGAGCGAATCATTACCTACAAACGGCAGAAGACACGTACACGGCGGGCCGACGAGGCCGAAACCAAAATCAGGATTGAGCCATGTATCTGGCCTTTAGCTCAGAAATACATATCTAAAGAAGGAGACAGGCTTTTCTGTTTCAACAAGCATTATTCTACGCTCAACTCTTTCTCAATCGCGCTAAACGCAGGCCTGCGGCAAATAGAAGCAGCCATAAAGCCGGAGAAACATATCACTTTCTACGCCGCCCGCCACTCTTGGGCGACTATTGGCCGATCCAAAGCCCTGAATATCGATAAGTACACTATCCATGAGGGTCTGAATCACGTGGATGATCGTATGAGAATTACAGACATCTATGTCGAGAGGGATTATAGCCTCATCTGGGAAGCCAACGCCAAAATATTGGGGATATTCGACTGGTCAGCATTAGAAGAACGCGAGCAGGATAATATCACAAAATAATGACTCCTATTCCTTCTCGGGCTTTTTATATCCGATAGGGTTTCTTGTCTGCTGCGGATGTATCGACAAAGCTGCAATAGCTTGGTATATATTATCCAACTCTTTCCGCATATCCTCCGAGAGATCGCTGACTGCCTCGGCATTGTCCTTACCCGTTTGCTCCAGCAATGCCAGTTTTGCCCGCATTTCGGATAGCTCCGCCGTTATCTGCGTCGTGGTGGTAATGTAGTTACGCATCGCTACAAACGCCCGCATAATGGCCCGATTTACTCGTATTGCCGTCTCACTGCGCAGAACGCTCGACAACATTGCGACGCCCATTTCGGTAAAAGCAAACGGGAGATAGCGACGACCGCCCCAATTTGAGGTCGCTTTTTGTGATGTTAGACTTGAGGTCGCAAATTGCGTCCTCAAGATTTCATACTCTTTTTCCGAAAGTGCAAACATAAAATCATCGCCTTCGAAACGCTCAATATTGCGCCTTACAGCCTCTTTCAATCGCTTTGTTTCCACTCCGTAAAGTTTAGTCCAGCATTACCCGCTGGCCTCGTATTTCGTAGATTTTGCTCTGAATAGATTGTAATTCCATGCCGTAAAGATAGCGATATTATACAAAAAGAGAAGGGCTTGCGCCCTTCCCCTTATAACAGTTATCCTAATAACTATGTGATTTATATCCCCAAGAGGCTCGCAATTAAGCGAGCCTCTTTCGTATTGTCAATCAAATCTTTTTATCCCTGATCTTGATGATGTCATGGAAATTATAGAGCCTCTCTTTGTAGACTGGTATTCCACACCGATTCACTTTACTATTGAATGCCGTATCGGATTTACGAGTGACGGCCTTTGCCGTTTCGTAGTCTACCTTTACGTTCATGAACTCGGCAAGAACATCCCGGCCTTTGTTCAACACGTCCATTGTCACATGCTCCATCGCGCCCTGCTCTTTCAGTCTGCCGAACATTTCGATTGCCTCGAAGATCAACCTGAAAATTTGCCTCAGCTTCTCAATATCCTCCGAAGATAGCTTTTTGATTTGGTCCGCATCGAGATTCTCGACCACTTCTGAAACATTCATATCATTCATCTGTCGATTGCTTTGATTTGCGAGGTCTTCTGGGCCGTCTGTCTGCCATTCGGTATTTGGCGGTTCGCCTCTTAATCAGGCGCAGCATAATCATCAACTGTTTCCGAGAATAATTGATGTACAATTCCGAGTCGTCATAAACGCCTCCTCTGCGTTTTTTTTAGGTCCATCCAATCGGTTTCACAGCTCAGGCAAATACTCGCGAACGAAATAAAGTCCGAGCAGGCCGTTCGTGGCTCGATGAATGAGATGTCGCAGTCCTTGGGAGCAATGCGCGTGTTTTACGGGATCCTGAACGAGGAGGAGCGCAATTCTCAATTCGGCCAAGAGCTTTTGAAGCGTATCCAGCTTGTCGATACGAAAATAAAAGAGCTGGATGCATCGATCGGCAATCATCAGCGCAATGTAGGCAATTATGCCTCGCATTGGGATGGGCTCGGGTTCTCAATCCAACAAGTGGCGCGCGAGCTTCCCTCTATTTCTTATGGCCTGAATACTTTTTTCGGGGCTATATCCAATAACCTGCCAATTCTGGTCGACGAGGTCCAGAAGGCGATAGCGAAATATAAAGCCGCTGTCAGTGTGGGGAAAGCAGCTACCCCTGTATGGAAACAGATAACCAAATCCATTATATCATGGCAAACCGCGTTGGTAGGCGGAATCACCCTGCTCACCCTTTACGGGAATGAAATTGTCGACTGGGTGGCCGGGCTATTCAAGGGAAAAAATGCCATCGATGCCAATGCAGCATCCATAGAAGTGCACAACACTCGAATCGAAGCCAATAGAAACGCACTTGACAGTGCCAATAGGGAGTTCGGGTCCCAAATGGGAAACATATCCCGTTTGCGATCCGAATGGGCCAAACTTGGCAATGATATGAATGCCAAGCTAAAATTCGTAAATGACAATAAATCCGGATTTTCTCAACTGGGAGTGTCGGTCAATAGCGTTGCAGATGCTGAAAAAGTATTGATCGGGAATACGGATGCGGTTGTTGCCTCATTAAAGGCCCGCGCCCAAGCGACAGCCTATCAAAGCACATTAACCGAACTTTACGCCAAACAACTGGAAGCAGAGCAAAGACAGGAGGCATACGAGGCTCAAGCAAAAGGACGCAGGTATGTGCCCGGGGTACAAGAAGACGCGAGGAAACGAGCTATCCGGGCAGCGGCCAGTAGGTCTGGCGGCATGATGTCGTCAATGGAAGAATTAGATGTAGAACGTCTGACAGAGCAATTCTTAAATAAGAACGTGCAGCCGAAAAGGAGCGGCTAATCAAAGAAGGCTATGCAAAAAATACAAGAGTTAGATAAAGCCCTGACTAAATCCCCAAATCAATCGTCTCAGGCGTTAATTGAGGCCGGTCTTACTCCGACTGGTGACAACGCGACAGACCAAGCTACTCAAGACAAAATCCTTCCTGCTCGGGAAGCCCTTACAGAAGCCCTGCAAGCGAATGAGTCCGCACTCCAGAATTCGCTTCTCGACATTATGGCCGAAAGGCAAAAAAAGGAGCTCGCGCAATTGGATAACGCGACTCAGGAAAAGCTCGACAGAATCGAAGAGGAGCGCCAAAAGATCATCGCCGCATATGCCGCCGCAGGACAAGAGGCCAATCCCGATGAATTGGCCCAGCTGGATACGAGAAAAGCGAACGAGGAAGAAGCCGCAGGATTAGCGCGGGCCGCCATTATCGCAAAATATGCCCAGCAGGAAGAAGAACTCTGGCGCAGCGTGGCCGATGTTTTTTTGTCGGAAGAAGCCCGCAAGCGGCAAGGGATTCAAAAAACGTTCGACGAATACCGCAGGCAAGCGGAATCGCTGCTTAAGGGCGGAGCTATTGAAGAAAGCGAGTATAGTGCCCTCACGAGCGAAATAGGCAGGGCCGAGACCAAAGCCATGCTTCAGGATGTATTGAGAGAGTACGAGACTTTCGAGCAGAAAAAAGTCCGCATTGCCGAAGAATACAACGATAAGATCGCCCTGTTGGAAGAGCAGAATGCAAGCGGACAGTACAACGAGAATATCGAGGAGATCAAGAGACAAAGGGACCTGGAGATCGCGCAGCTTCAGACTTCCGAGTCCGATTTCTTTCAGGTAATCTCCGGTAATCTGGAAGAGTACGGGTCGGCCGCAATCCGCGATGCCATTGCCCAAGCAAAGGAATATCTCGACAATTTCATTGCCGATGCAAAAAGCAAGAACGGAGGCAAGCTGACGAACGATCAGCTTCAGTTTGTCTCCCGGACACGGCAAGACTTGGATCAGGCGACTCAAGTGGCTTATAATCGCTTACCCTCCGGACTATCTAAGGCTGCAAGCGGAATGAAGAAAGTAGCCGACTCGGCTAAGGAACTCGATGAATCGCTCGGAAACGTACTCGATACCGTGAGCAATATGATTCAGGGCTTCTCGGATATAGAATCGGGTATTTCCGGCTTGAAAGAAGCATCCGCGAATTTCAAGCAGATGAAACAAAATACCAAAGATCAGGGAAAATCTTTAGGGTTCGGCGATATACTCGGAACCGTAGGATCATATGCGGAAGCGATCGGGTCAATCGTTAGCGGAGTAACGAGCGTTTTTGGCTCATTGTTCAGTTCAAAGGGAAACTCAAAGGAAGTAGAAGCGACTATCGAAAGACTTACTGTTCGCAACGAGTTATTACAGGAAGCAATAGAACGTTTAACGGATAAGATCGGATCCGGGAGTGTAATGGATTCGGTTCAGGCATACGAGAAGGCTGTAGAGAAACAGAAAGAGCAAAACGAGAATTACAGAAAAATAGCGGAGGCAAAAGGCAGTTACTGGAGCTCTCATCATAGCTGGAATTATAATTGGGGAGGATTTACAGACGAAGAATTGGCATGGATTCAACAGAATGTGCGCGAAGGATTTACCAATAAGGATAGTATTTTCAGCTTGACACCGGAGGAAATGGCCGCTCTGCTCGAAAATACCGGAATAGCTGACCGAATATACAACACGGCGGGAAGCTATGGCCGGGACGTATATAATACTTTGGTAGATTACGCCGGTCAAGCGGGAAAATTAGAAGAGCTCACCGATAAATTGAATGAAAGCTTGACGCAAATATCATTCGACAGCCTGCGCGATAGTTTTGTCGATAGCCTCATGGATATGGATAAAAGCGCGGAAGACTTTGCGGATGATTTCAGTAGCTATCTTATGCGTGCTGTTTTAAACAGCAAGATTTCCGAGCTTCTCGATGATGAGCTAAACGACTTTTACGAAAAATGGGTAGAATATACAAAAAGCGGCGGAGGGTTAGACCAAGGCGAAATAGACGAATTAAAAGGGATGTGGGATGGAATTACAGAAGAAGGCATAAAAATACGAGATGAGTTGGCCGCAATTACGGGCTATACTGGCAGTTTGCAAGCCGACAGTCAATCCGCTACTTCCCGGGGGTTACAAACGATGTCCCAAGATACTGGGAATGAGCTTAACGGTCGATTCTCGGACTTGCAGATGAAAGGGCAGCAGATTATTGACATCAATACAGGCATCCGCGACATCGCATCCGAAATACGGCAACTTCAGGTAGAATCCCTTTTAGAACTTAGAGGCATTAACCTAAACACTGAAAATACAGTAAAGGAATTAAAAGCTGTAAATATTTCTCTAACAAAGATTAACAACAATACAAGTAGAATTTGATCATGACCGAAATGCTTATCAACAAGCAGGACGCTTCGACTTTCGGTGTCCGCATGGGGGATGGTTTCTTGGATGCTATATGTTCTCCCCTCCCTTTGAAAGAATTCGTCGAAAACACCAGCCGCCTCGAGGACGGGAAAAGGGTACTGTACAACTCACCCAAGATCGACGAGCGGGACGTTACCCTCACGTTCAACATTCACGGCGATACTGAGGAAGAATTTACCGCTAACAAGGCGACATTCGAGCAAATATTGTACGCTGGGAAGGTAGAGATTTATCTACCGGTAACAGGGAAAACCTACCGGCTTACCTATCTCCGTTCCCAATCGTATGCGCAAAATATAGCTCGTACTTCCTGCTCTGTATCGGTGAAATTTAACGAGCCGAATCCAAACGATAGGGATGAATAACCGATAATGGACTACATAAAAACACTATTCAAATTTTACTATCAAGATATAGTGTAAATTTTATTTAAATTTGCATAACTTCATCTACAGAAACCAACACATAATGAAATGAAAAAATTAATCATTTTCTTAATGGGTCTAATATCCATTTCCTCGCTTTCTGCCCAAAGGATAGTAACCGACGAGACAGACAAATTTACCGGAGACAGGATTATCGAGACAAGTACCCTTGAAACAGGCCGACCAATGGAAGCTCATTACAAGCTAAGGCAAGTCAATGATTCCCTATTTCTGTGTATACGAATTAAGAACATCAAAAAAATAGATATCAAGGAGAATATAGCTCCTTTGATGTTGCTTATGAGAAGTGGAGATAAAATTAATTTAACCGGAGAAATTGAAAATATGTTCTCCAAAGAACGTAATCATTCTATCCACTGGGGGGCTGGCATTTCATCCGGGGGGGCAAAGAAAGTGACAGATGTATTGATTAGCGCATATATACCTAAGGATATATTGATGACCTTATGTAATGACGATGTGACAGATATAAGAATATCAATAGGAAATACCAATATCGATAAATCGTTTGAATATATGTATTCTTATAAAAGGTTACGAAAAATGTTCAATCTAATGCAAGAACTTCAATAAAATAGCTTTTATCTGTTAAAACCCCAGAAATAGCACAGGCTATGCTGATATATTCGCCAATAAAGGCTCGCTTATGCGAGCCTTTATTGATACCGGGAATCACAGCATAGCGGCTGTTTTTCGTATCTGTTGTAGCACTGCCGAGAGGCCGGAATCACGGCGGGCGATCTGCATATTATAGTCGGATTGCAAACCTATCCACAAATTGGCGGTTATTCCGGTTGCTGCCTCGATTTTCAATGCCGTATCGGTTGTTATCGGCCGGTGCCCGTTGATAATCTCGTTAAAGGCCGTGTAAGGCATTCCGATAATACCGGCGAATTTCCGTTGTGATATGCCCCGCGCCTGCAATTCGTCTTTGAGCATTTCGCCGGGATGAATCGGGGTTGCCGGTATCAACTCGTGCGGGGCATAAATCCTTTTTGTCGTTTCCATATCGCTATTGCTTGTAATGGTTGCTAATATCCAACAATCGGCATACGATTATTATCTGCTCGTTCATAACCTCTCTTACGGTAAATTCGAGACGGTATTTGCGATTGATACGGACGGACGAAATACCGGCCTTATCACCTTGCAGGACCTCGTAATTTAACGAGTTGATCTGGTATAACTCTTCCACGTTCTCCGACCGTTTCAGCAACATAACGCATTTGTGGTACCCCCTTATTACCTCGGGTTGGTAGCGGTGCTTTTTATCGCTCGTTCGCCCCAATTCGAACAACTCCCGTAAATACTCCTTGTCGAATTCTATAAACATCGTTGCACTATTGTTTCGAGTGCAAATATAGTACTTTTTCAATGTCATTCACAAAAAAAGTGAACCCTATGCTCAAAACTTCTGATCGCACCGGATAAGGAACGAAATCCAAATCATCCTTTTTCGATACCGGATCATTAAAAAATCTGAATTTCGACAGAACAAAAGCTCACAGGAGCCATCTCAACCAGATGGCCCGTCTTGGGCTATCGAACTATTTATAAGGATACAAGCGTAATTTAGGCTCCGAGTCGGAAGCCCAGATCCGCCTGGGTCAAAGGAGCGCGAATTCTTCTTCTGTTTCCTCTAATTCATTCAACATCGTCAGTTTTTTGCTAACTCTTTTCCATTCCGCTTCTTCGATCAGTCCCGTCTCGACGAGTGGATAAACGTTCGCATCGAGTTGTCGAAGCATAGTTTCGTAATTTATTGCGAACTTAGGATAAATGAATTGCCTCCAGACTTGTCTCTTACATTTACTGTGGTTGTGCGGTTCGTAGTGCAGAACGAATATTCGCTGGCATTTCCAGCAGCTCATCAAATGACTTAATCTCACCATAATTGTATGAATTAATTAATAAAAATGGGTCAGTTTGGACACACAAACTGCATAGCGCCTCGAATATCGAAGCGATTTTTTATGAGTTTTAAAATACGGAGAGGGATAGTGTCTGATGATGAGATAGGCTGCCGCAATGGCAGGTCTTTTTTATGAATATCATGATGCAATTTTCATTGATGAAAGAATCGGATATGACTGGCGATGACGCTTACTCTCGTTCATCAATTTTCCGGTTGTCTTTCATTAATGATTTATCCTTTCTCTTTTTCAGCACAAAAAGCACACAAAATCAACCACTTAAAAGGCCACTTGCACAATGTGCAGAGCATTTCGACATTTGAGATAGTTATACCGTTTATCTCTGGAAGGAATGATTATTTACGATAGAAACGGTGTCGAGCTGATCGACGCGCCAGTCACCTCGTCTGCCGTCCGCAAACGAGTATTGATGGGTGACAATTATGTCTCCTTGCCTTTCTCGCATGATACCTATATAGACTTTGCTCCGGGAGCATATATTATCTATAAAGGTCTCAAGTTCGAGATCATCGACGTCGACAAGAATCGCCCTACCCGAAATGCCACTACCGGCGGCTGGGACTACACACTCCAGTTCGACGATCAGGAGCGCCACATGACGCGCGCCATCGTATTCTGGCTATCGCAGAAGCCACGGGAGGCGGTTTTCCATGACACGACCGATTTGCAGTCCTTCGGGAATCTGATCGTGGAAAACATGAATGCCTTTGTGCCTGCCAAAAACTGGAAGATGCGCGATCTTTCCGACGAACTGAAAGAAGGTACGAAGCTCGTTTCATTCAACGGAGACACATGCTGGAACGCCGTCAACACGATTGCCGAGACTTTCGATGTCGAGTGGTGGACCGAACAAAGCGAAGGCTATATATACCTGTGCTTCGGCAAGCTGGAGATCGGAACCGAGGAAGATTTCGTAGAGGGAGAGGTTATCACATCTATTCCGTCACGGAAAGGAGACGATAGCAACTACGGCACGCGCTTCTACGTGTTCGGATCGACGCGCAACCTGACGGAGGACTACGGTCAGGCCGATCAGGGCGGCACGACCAATCATGTCTCGGAAATTCGGCTCAGGCTGCCGGGTGGGCAGGAGTATATCGATGCGCGGCCCGATATGGCATGGAACGACGTGGTCGAAAAGTTCGTCGTATTCGAGGACATCTATCCTAAAAATACGGATACTGTCACCTCTGTCGAGAAAGTGAAGCGACAGACTGATAGCGGCACCGAATATGAAGCCCGGGTAATCTACGCGAAAGACACGCCTTTCCTTCCGACCGATCTAATCCCGGGCGAGACCCTGCAAGCCGTCATTACGAGCGGCGCTCTTTCGGGCCGGACGTTCGACATCCAACTCGGCGCTGCGTTCGACGATCCGGACGCATGGAACCCGGAGACAAATCCTTTCGACCGCAAGTTCGAGATCGTGGCAGACGTGGAGACGACCGGTGAGCAGGAGATCATCATTCCTAACGACAATCTGGACATCGAGCCCGGCGATACCTTCGTATTGACCGGTGTCAAGTTACCCGGAGCAAGAATCGGAGAGGCTGAGCAGGAGTTGCTGGAGGCAGGAACGACGTGGGCCCAGAAAAACAGCAAGGACACGAGCATATACGATTGCCCTACCAATCCCGTATACTGTCAGCAGAACGATAAGAGCTACGAGCTCGGGCAAAAGGTACGTCTCGTGAATGAACCCCAATTCGGGAGCAGCGGCCGTAGCTCCCGTATTCAGGGCTACGAAAAGTCGCTCGACAACGAGTATCAGGCAACCTACACGGTAGGCGACAATACCGCCTATTCCCGCTTGGGCGAGATCGAGAAGGATATTCAGGAGGCGGC
>CABUJP010000014.1:0-26768 GCA_902491835.1 uncultured Alistipes sp.
GAACTTCGGCGTATTCGTCGAGATCGAGGAGGGCATCGACGGCCTGATCCACATTTCGGACCTGAGCTGGACCAAGAAGATCAAGCATCCGGCCGAGTTCACGCAGATCGGAGCCGACATCGACGTGGTCGTACTGGAAATCGACAAGGACAACCGCCGCCTGAGCCTCGGTCACAAGCAACTCGAGGACAACCCGTGGAACGCTTTCGAGCAGCAATTCGCCGTCGACAGCGTACACAAGGGCACCGTGTCGGAACTGACCGACAAGGGCGCGATCATTTCGCTGGGCGACAACGTCGAGGGCTTCGCTCCGGCCAAGCAACTGGTCAAGGAGGACGGCACGACGGCCAAGGCGGGCGAAACGCTCGACTTCAAGGTGATCGAGTTCTCGAAGGCCACCAAGCGCATCCTCGTCTCGCACACCCGCACGTTCGACGACACGAGGCGTCAAGAGGCTCAGGCCGAACGCGCCGAGCGCCGCAAGGCGGACGATGCGGCGAAGGACTCGGTGAAGAAGATCAACGCTTCGGTCGAAAAGACGACCCTCGGCGACATTTCTTCGCTGGCCGAGCTGAAGGCCAAGATGGAGAGCGCCGAGCAGGCCAAGGCTCCGAAAGCAGCCGAGGAAGCCAAAGCCGAGTAATTCCGCTTCTGTCATGACGTTTCGGGTCACCGTACTGGGCAGCAGCTCGGCTATGCCGACCCTCAAACGCAATCCCTCTGCTCATGCACTGAACGTGCATGAGCAGTTTTTTTTGGTCGACTGCGGCGAGGGAACGCAGACGCGGCTGCTTCGCTGCGGCATCAGTCCGCTGCGGCTCGGCGTCGTCTTCCTGACGCATCTGCACGGCGACCATGTCTACGGACTTTTCGGTCTGATGTCGACGCTCGGTCTGCTCGGCCGGCGCACGCCGCTGAAAATTTTCGCGCCGCGCCCGTTCGACCGGATTCTGGCCTCGCACCTGAGCCTTTTCGACTCGCAGCTGCCTTACGAAGTACAGTGGGAGGAGATCGACACTCGGGCGCACAGGCTGCTGTACGAAAACAAGACGCTGGAGGTATGGTCGATCCCGCTGCGTCACCGCGTGCCGACGGCCGGATTCCTGTTCCGCGAAAAGACTCCGCCCCTGAACATCCGCAAGGAAGCTGTCGGGCTCTACGGTCTGGGGATCGCCCAATGCCGGGCCGCCAAGCGGGGCGAGGACGTACCGCTGGACGACGGGACGGTCATCCCGAACGCCGAGCTGACCTACGTTCCGTACCGGAGCCGGAGCTACGCCTACCTGAGCGACACGCTCTACTCGCCCCGGGCAGCGGAGCTCGTCCGGGGAGTCGACCTGCTGTACCACGAGGCGACGTTCGCCGAACCGGACAAGGCCATGGCCCGGAAGACAGGACACTCGACCGCCGCCCAAGCCGCGAAGGCCGCGCTGAAGGCCGGCGCGGGGAAGCTACTGATCGGCCATTTCTCATCCCGCTATCCGGATGCCGGAGTGCTCGTAGACGAGGCGAGGGACATTTTCCCCGCGACCGAAGCCGTCGTCGAAGGAGAAAGCTACGACATCCGCCCCGTCATGTACGGCGCGCAGGAACAAGCGGCGCAAGACTCGGCTGAGTAAGACGTCGCGGTCTTCTATACCCGAATACCTCCGACCGGCAGGACGATCCGGACTTTGCGACCGACGGCGGACGGAACCGAAACGGGCCCGTCGTCGGGCACGAGCGAATCCACCTTCCCCTTTCGGAGGGAAAGCTCCCGGTCCGAATAGCGCGATACCGGGCAGGATTCGGTCGTAAACGGGAACCTCAACGCCCAGCCGCGGCCCGGACGGAGCGGCCGAGCGCAAAGGGCAACGGCACAGAGTAAGGAAGCGGAAAAGAGCGGCACGCCCCCGGAGAGTCGGAAACTGCGGGCGCGACGCCATCGGACTTTCGGCTAAAACGCATTCTCACCGACATGCGAGAGGCGCGAAAACGGAGAAATCGCTCAGCATACCGAACGCCGGCATCGTTTTTGGGCGGCAAGCCGTCGTACCGAATGGGGGCTCGGCAAACATAAAGGAATTATATATTTCAATATCCCGAACGCGCTCGCAACCGGAGTTTTTCATATCCGCCGATCGCGGACGGCAATCACAGGACACGCATCGGGTCAGGCCCTTATTCTAAATCCCCTCGGCCGAAGGAAGCTTCATATCGGAAGGCCGAAACACGGAGAACCCGAGAGTCGGTACGGGAAAACATACAACCGAAACACAAAACTATACGGAAGATGAATCGAAGCAAGAAAAACGGACGGATGATCGGCGCCCTGGCATTGATTGCGTCGATGATACCGGCCGTTCTGGTGGCTCAGGCCCGAGAGACCGGAGTCGACAAGACGACCTGGCTCTATGCCGTCAAGGGAACGGACAGCCTCTACCTGGACCGCTATGCGGCCGAAGCGTCCCGGGAAACGAATGCGCCCTGCCTGATATTCGCTTTCGGAGGCGGGTTCGTCGGCGGCGAGCGCGACAATCCGGCCTATGTTCCCTATTTCGAGCATTTCGCGCGCAAGGGGTACGTGATCGTATCAATCGACTATCGGCTCGGACTGCGCGAGACGGCCGGAAGCCGCCCCGACCCGGCCGCCACGCCCGAAGCGCTCGCCGAACGGTTCTTCGCAGCGGTCGATATGTCCGTCGAGGATCTGTACGACGCCACGTCCTTCATCGTCGGACAGGCCCGGACATGGGGTATCGACCCCTCAGCCATCGTAGCCAGCGGATCGAGCGCCGGGGCGATTACGGTCCTGCAGGGCGAATACGAACGATGTACGGGCTCGCCGCTGAGCCGTCGTCTGCCCGAAGGCTTCCGCTACGCAGGCATCATCGCCTTCGCAGGAGCCGTTTTGGAGAAAGGGCCCTCCGGTCCGGTTTGGAGGGAAAAACCCGGCCCGATCCAGCTATTTCACGGCGATGCGGACTGTAACGTTCCTTACGACAGTATTGGCACGGGCGGCGCGGCCCTTTACGGATCGCTCTATCTGAGTAGGCAATTCCGCCGGATGAACACGCCGTTCTATTTCTATTCGGTCAGCGGCGCGGCTCACGAGATAGCCGTACGGCCGATGGACCGGAACCGGGCCGAAATCGAAATTTTTCTCGACCGGCTGGTGTTCGGACGGAAACCATTGATGATCGAGACGCAAGTCGAGCGGATCGGGACTCCTGCCGTTCGGAAAAAGATCACGCTTTCGGACTTCATCCGGGCCAACTCGGGAGCAGAGGCTGAATCCGCCCCGTCTCCGGACGAAAAATAGTGGATTCGCGTCCGCTGCACGGATTGCATAGACGTGCGTCCCACATGGAGCGCAACGAAAACGTATCGGGACCGCTGTTCGCTCAAAACCGGGAATCGACTCCGCCCCTGTCGCCGGCAGCCCGGCCGAACAACTCCCGGTATAGGGGACTGCTAAAGAATGTCGTCTACGCAGACCGGTGCGGTACGGTCCGAAAATAGCCCCCGCCGAGACCGATGGCACGCGGACGACCCGGACCGTCCGCCCCGGCAGAAACGGCAGGAAAGCGCAGCCGGACTACAATTTTCCGCCGGGATCGCCTCTGAAACGAACCCGACCGACCGCCCCGCCGAGTCGCGCAACGAAAAAACACGGTCTATCCGACCTCGGCCCGTATCCGGCGGATCAGCCGGCGATAGCGCCGCCAGTAGAGAAGCGCGGCCACGCCGAGACCGAAGATAAATCCGACCCACAGCCCCGGAGCCCCCATGCCGAGCGTGAACGCGCAAAGATAGCCGACCGGCAGATTGATAACGATATACGACACGAAAGCATACCGCATCACGATCTTCACGTCCTGCATCCCCCGCAGCACGCCGAGCAGCACGACTTGCAAGCCGTCCGAGAACTGATAGAGCCCGGCCATGATGAAAAGCTGCGCGGCAACCGCCGCGACGGCCGTGTCGGAGGTGAAAAGCAGCGGAATCCAGTGCCGCAGCCCGATAAAGCAGCACATCGTGAGAAAATTGGTCATCAGCGCCAGATGGCACGAAGCGGTCGCGGCGCGGGTAAGTCCGTCCAAATCGCCGCGGCCGAAACGGTGACTGACCAAAATCGTCGTAGCGGAGGATATGCCCACCATCGCCATAAAGGCGAAATTGCCGAACGTAACGACGATCTGGTGCGCGGCCAGCTCGACCGCTCCGATCCATCCCATCATGATCGACGACAGCGCGAAGGCCGACACCTCGAGCACCATCTGCACCGATATGGGCAGGCCCACCGACAGCAGTTGCCGGGTCCGCCTCCAGCCCTGCGCCGCCCAGGTGAAAAAACGCAGGTAACGCCGGAACGAGACGTCGCGCAGAAAATAGGCCAGCATCATCAGCGGCATGCAGATCCGCGAGATCAGCGTCGCCAGACCGGCGCCCGCCGCGCCCATTTCGGGGAACCCGCACTTGCCGTAGATCAGCAGATAGTTGAACCCGATGTTGATCGCGTTCGAGGTCAGCATGACCACCATCGCCGCGCTCGTATTTCCCACGCCTTCCAAAAACTGCTTGAAAGCGCAATACATCATGAACGGCACGATCGACCACGACAGATAGCGGAAATAGGGTCTCGCCTGGGCGACGACCTCGGGCGCCTGCCCCATCCGGTCCATCAGAGCCTCCAGCCCCAGCAGCAGCGCCAGCAGGACGATTCCGGTCGCGGCATACAGCACGAGCGAATTCTGGAACAGAGCGGCCGCCCCGCGCAGATCGCGCTTGGCATACGCCTCGCCGACCAACGGCGTCAGCCCCAACGAAACGCCCATACCCCAGAACATGAAGATGACGAACACGGCTCCGCCGAACGACACGCCGGCCAGCGGCAGAGCGCCCAACCGGCCGACCATCGCATTGTCGGCCAGCTGCACGACGACCTGCCCGACCTGCGACAGCATCACCGGTACGGCCAGCGTCAGGTTCTCCCGGTATTGCGGCAACCAATTCCGGAGTTTTCCTTTCCAAGCGAAACGTTCCATAAGAAGCGCAAAGATAGCCCGAATCCCGTTTTGTCGCAAATTCCGAAATGACGAAACGACCGCCGGATCAGAATCGCGGGAAATCCGACAAGCTGCACGCCGGAGCCAAAATTTCCGCCGGAACGATACGCACCCTCTTTCCTTTCCTTCATTTCACTGGCCCGACCCGGACAGCGATGACGGGCGACGAAGAACCCGCAAAGCCCGCCGTGCCGACAGCCGGACGGATACGGGCCTCCGCGGATGAAAACAGCCGGAGCCAAAGCCGGCGACGCACGGCACAGGATCGGGCGAACCGGCGGTCGCCGCCCTTCTGCGACAGACCCGCGAAAAAAGCTTCGGCGGCCCGTGAAAGGGCCGCCGAAGCGAAAACGGATAACCGCCGACTACGAGGCGAGATGAGTAGGCGAGTCGGCCGGCGCGACGGACAGCTCGATCCGGTCCCCGTCCGTGCAAACCGTAACCCGGTCGCCCGCATGCACGGCGCCCGCAACAATCAGTTCCGACAAAGGCTCCTCGACGCGGTCGAGAATCGTCCGGCGCAGCGAGCGGACGCCGTAGGCGGGCTCGTAGCCCAGCTTCACAAGCAGGCGCTTGGCCTCGTCGCTCGCGTCGAGGGAGTAGCCCAGCTCGCTCACGCGGCGGCTCAAAAGCCCCAGCTCCAGCTCGACGATGCGCAGCACGTCCGCATCGGAAAGCGTCCCGAAGGTCACGATGTCGTCGATACGGTTGATGAACTCTGGAGCGAAGCTTCGCTCCAGATTCTTGCGATAGGCCGCCTCGCGGTTGAGCGTCTGCATGGCCGGTTTCGAGGCCGTGTTGTATCCGACGCTCTGGGCGCGCTGAGTAGCCTCGCGAGAGCCGACGTTTGACGTCATGATAATGATCGTATTGCGGAAGTCCACCCGGCGGCCGAGGCCGTCGGTCAGCTGACCCTCGTCGAAAATCTGCAGCATCAGGTTGAATACGTCGGGATGCGCCTTCTCGATCTCGTCGAACAGTAGCACGCAATAGGGACGACGGCGAACTTTCTCGGTCAGCTGGCCTCCCTCGCCGTAGCCGACATAGCCCGGAGGTGAGCCGATCAGCCGGCTCACGTTGTGCTTCTCGGAATATTCGCTCATATCGACGCGCACCAGCGCCTCCTCGGTATCGAACAGATACTTGGCCAGTTCCTTGGCCACATGGGTCTTGCCGACGCCGGTCGGACCGACGAACATGAACACCCCGATCGGGCGGTTGGCATCCTTGAGTCCGGCCCGGCTGCGGCGGATCGCGCGGGTCACCTTGCGCACGGCCTCGTCCTGCCCGATCACGACGTCGCCCAAATGCCTCTCCATGTCGAGCAGGCGGGCCTGCTCGTCGCCGGAAATGCGGGACAGCGGGATACCGGTCATCGAGGCGATCACCTCGCGGATAGCCGTCTCGCCGACCTCGATCGGACTGCGGGCCATATTTTCCCGCCACTGCTTCTCGACCTCCTGCAGCCTCAGCCGCAAGGCTCCCTCACGGTTGCGCAGCGTAGCCGCCAGCTCGTAGTTCTGCATCTTGATCGCCCGGTTCTTCTCCCCGGCCGCCTGCTCGATCTCCTGCTCGAGGAGCTTCAGCGACTCGGGGACTTGAGCGTCGAACGCCCGGGCCCGGCTTCCGGCCTCGTCCATCACGTCGATGGCCTTGTCGGGAAAGAACCGGTCGGTCACATAGCGGCGGGTCAGGCCGACGCAGGCCGAGAGCGCCTCGTCCGTATAGCGGACGCAATGGTGCGACTCGTACTGGCTGCGGATGTTGTGCAGCATATGCAGCGTCTGCTCGGCCGACGGCTGCTCGACGACGATCTTCTGAAAACGGCGCTCCAGCGCGCTGTCGGTCTCGATGTTCTCGCGGTACTCGTTCATCGTCGTCGCGCCGATGCACTGCAATTCGCCCCGTGCCAGGGCGGGCTTCAGTATATTGGCCGTGTCGAGCGATCCCTGCGTGCTTCCGGCCCCGACGATCGTATGAATCTCGTCGATGAACAGGATCACGTCGCTGCCCGAGAGCTCCTTGAGCAGCGCGTTGATACGCTCCTCGAACTGTCCACGGTATTTCGTTCCGGCCACCAGTGACGACACGTCGAGCGAAAAAATCCGCTTGTGAAGCAGCACATGGGGCACGCTTTTCTGAACGATGCGCAGCGCCAGCCCCTCGACGATGGCCGACTTGCCGACGCCCGCCTCGCCGATCAGTACCGGGTTGTTCTTTTTGCGGCGGCCCAGAATCTGGATCACCCGCTCGATCTCGGCCTCGCGGCCGATCACCGGGTCGAGCTTGCCCTCGGCGGCACTGCGCGTCAGATCGACACCGAACTGGTCGAGCATGCTCTCCTTGGACTTGTCGCCGGCCGGAGCGCCGATACGCATCACGCCGGAGAACAGCCGCTCGGGGTGCTCGCCCTCGTCATCGCCCAGCAGCGACAGAAAGCGCATGTTCTCATAGTAGTCCTCGTTGGGAGGCAGGTCCTTCAGGAAAGGAGCCGCCGTCTCGCCGGTCACGTTGTACAAGGCCAGTATCCGCGAGCTGATCGAGCCGCGGTCGTCGAGAATCGCCCTCAGCAGATGTCCCGTGTTGAGCATATGCTCCACGACGCAACCCTTGCCCGCATCGGAAATGATTTGGCGCAGCATCGACTCGCCGTTGATGGCGATCGTCTGCCGGAGAGCCTGCCTCTGGCCGTCTTGCGCGACGACAGGTCCGAGCTCGCGCTCGAGGCGCGTCTTGATCTGATCGATCTCCCAGTTTTTGAGCAGTTTCCGCAGCACATGGGAGGCATGGCTTTCCTCCTGCTTAAGTATCGCGAGAAAGAGGTGATCCGTCGTCACTTCCGAGCTGCTGCGGCGACGCGCCTCATAGCATCCTCCCAGAAGGACCGACTCCAGTTTCTTCGTTTGCTTAATTTGCATGGCGTTTTCCTCATTTGATTTTTCTGGAAAGATAACGCCGCGCGAAGACGCTTTATTATAGTTTCAGCCGTCGGGGCCACTCGCCGACTTCCAGATCGCGGATATCCGCTCCGTCGATCGTCAGGCGCACGGCCGTCCTAACCTGGTGAAAGCCACTCAGCCCCGCTGCGCCCGGATTGATGTGGAGCCAGTCGTTGCGCCGGTCGTAAATCACCTTCAAAATATGCGAATGTCCGCTGACGAATATCTTCGGCCGGTGCAGACGCAGCTGCGCCTCGACGCCTCGCTCGTATCGGCCGGGATACCCTCCGATGTGAGTCATCGCCACGCGCACCTTCTCGCAGTCGAAAAGCTGCCAGCGCGGATAAGCCAGACGCACCGCTCCCCCGTCGATATTGCCGTAAACGCCCCGCAGCGGCTTGAAAGCCGCGATCGCGTCGGCCGTTTCGACTCCGCCGAAGTCGCCGGCATGCCACAGCTCGTCGACATCGGCGAAAAAGTCGCGCAGCGGCGCGTCGAACGTGCCGTGCGTATCCGAAAGTATTCCGATTCGTTTCAAAACCGACCTCCCTTCCGCATTCTGCGATAAATCGATTATCTTTGTAAAGGTAATTCTTTTTCGCATGCAAACCAACATTCCGCTCGCGGAGCGCCTGCGTCCCCGGACGCTGGACGAATACATCGGTCAGGAGCAACTGGTGGGGCCGGACGGCGTTTTCCGGCGCTTTCTGGAGACGGGCAACGTTCCCTCGTTCATCCTGTGGGGCCCTCCAGGCGTCGGCAAGACGACGCTCGCGCGGCTCGTAGCGACCGCGCTCGAGCGGAAAATGTTCACGCTCTCGGCGATCAACGCCGGCGTCAAGGACG
The DNA here is from genome assembly GCA_902491835.1 of uncultured Alistipes sp. GTDB lineage: Bacteria > Bacteroidota > Bacteroidia > Bacteroidales > Rikenellaceae > Alistipes_A. The sequence continues at coordinate 8,834 of CABUJP010000014.1, forward strand.
TGCGCGAAGTGATCGAACAGGCCCGCAAGAACCGTTTTTTCAACACGCCGGCTCCGTTCCTGTTCATCGACGAGATCCATCGCTTCAACAAGTCGCAGCAGGACTCGCTGCTCGGAGCCGTCGAGCAGGGAATCGTCACGCTCGTCGGCGCGACGACCGAGAACCCGTCGTTCGAGGTCATCTCGCCGCTGCTGTCGCGCTGTCAGGTCTATGTGCTCAAGGCAATGGAGGAGAACGATCTGCAAAAGCTTCTGGACCGGGCCATAGCGACCGACACGGTCCTGCAGGAGCGTAAGGTCCGGGTCGAGCAAACGGCCGCCTTGTTTCGCTTCAGCGGTGGGGACGCGCGCAAGCTACTGAACATCATCGATATTCTCAGCAACGCCACCGAAGGCGAGATCGTCATCAGCGACCGTAGCATCACCGAGTGTCTGCAACAGAACATCGCCCTCTACGACAAGAACGGCGAGCAGCATTACGACGTGATCTCGGCCTTCATCAAGTCGGTGCGCGGCAGCGACCCGAACGCGGCGATCTATTACCTGGCCCGCATGCTCGCCGGAGGCGAGGACCCGAAGTTCATCGCGCGGCGGCTCGTGATTCTCGCCTCGGAGGACATCGGACTGGCCAACCCGAACGGGCTGCTGCTCGCCAACGCCTGCTTCGACACGGTGCACAAGATCGGCATGCCCGAGGCCCGCATCACGCTGGCCGAAACGACGATCTACCTGGCTACGAGTCCCAAAAGCAACTCGGCCTACATGGCGATCGACGCGGCTCTGGCCCAGGTCCGGCGCGACACGACGAACCGCCCGGTCCCGCTGCATATCCGCAATGCGCCCACGTCGCTGATGAAAGAGCTGGGCTACGGCAAGGACTACCGGTACGCGCACGATTTCGAAGGCCACTTCGCCGATCAGGAGTTCATGCCCGAAGGATTGGAAGGCCATCGTTTCTACACGCCGGACGACAATCCCAAGGAGCGGCAGATCGCCGAGCGGATCCGCACGCTGTGGAAAGGAAAATACTGATTACAAAAGCTGCTTTCCGAACCTGCCGGCAGAAGCTTTCGCGCGACGACCGGCCGCGCCGCCGGATCGCAGGAAAGCGACTTCGCGATTTCCGCACGGCGGGGGCAACCCGTTTGGACCGGGCACGCGTATTCCGGCCGGGGAAACGATCTTGCTCGCGCGGCGCCGCGAGCATCCGCGACTCGTTCCGGCCGAGTAGAGGGACAAGCCCTGAGAACGAGCCGGACACAGCCTCTCCGCAGACAGAACCGCCCCCGGCACACCGTTTTCCGGCAGGTATCGGACAAAAGCGACAGCGCCGGAATACGGAACTCGCGTCACACGAGCCCCGCCCGGGCCGAGGAAAACCGGCCCGCGGGCTGTATTTGCCAAATCGGAAGGAAATAGCTACTTTTACTCGGTCAAAAAACTTTCCGAGCCATGAATACCCGAGAAATTCTGAGCCATATTCCCGATCTGCGGCATCTCGACAGCGGGATGTTCCTGCTGATGGCCGGCCCGTGCGTCGTCGAGAACGAGACGATACTCCGGCAAGTGGCCGAAACGGCCTGCCGGATCACCGAGCGGCTGCGGATACCTTATATATTCAAGGCATCGTACCGCAAGGCCAATCGCTCGCGGATCGACTCGTTCAGCGGCATCGGCGACCTGGAGGCGCTGCGCATGCTGGGCGCGATCCGAAAGGAGTTCGGCGTACCGGTGGTAACCGACATCCACAATCCGGAGGAGGCCGCCATGGCCGCCGAGTACGTCGACGTGCTCCAGATACCGGCCTTCCTGTGCCGCCAGACCGATCTGCTCGTAGCGGCGGCCCGGACCGGCAAGACGGTCAACATCAAGAAAGGGCAGTTCCTCTCGCCCGAGGCGATGGCCTTCGCAGCCGGCAAGGTGCGCGACGCGGGCAATCCGAACATTCTGCTCACGGACCGAGGCACGATGTTCGGCTACCACGACCTGATAGTGGACATGCGCAGCATCCCCTCGATGCAGACGCTGGGCTATCCGGTCGTCATGGATATTACGCACTCGCTTCAGCAGCCCAATCAGGGCAGCGGCGTCACCGGAGGCCAGCCTGCGATGATCGAGACGATCGGCCGCGCGTCGATCGCGGCGGGGGCCGACGGAATCTTCATCGAGACGCATCCCGATCCGTCGGTCGCCAAAAGCGACGGAGCGAACATGCTCGCACTCGAACGGCTCGAGGGACTTCTCGAACGGCTGTGCCGCATCCGGACGACGATCAACGAGCTATAACGCCGAAAGGCGTCGGCCGCCAATCTCCGCTCCGCGAGAAACGCCCGCTTTCGCCTTTCTCATGCGAACGGGCGGCAGGTCGGGCGGCGGCATGAAACATCCCGGAACATTTCCCCCTGCGAGGCGGCAATATCGTGGAAGCTTCCCGGCAATTGTTAATAAAATCACAACAAATCGGCCCGAACGACCTTGCCGGTTTGCGATACGAAGCGTAATTTTACGGCAATGAAAAGGAAATGGATTATCATAGCGGCTGCGATAGCGGTCGCGGTCGTTGCCGTCGTTCTGATCGTCTGCCTGTGCGGCCGGAACGAATCGCACGCTCTGCCGGCCGAAGAGGCGGCCGAGGAAGAAACGGTCGAGCTGCTGTTCGGCATCGACAAGCAACGGTACGACATCGAGCAAGGCATTGTCAGGGAAGGAGAAACGGCCGGCCAGATTCTGGCCCGGTACGGAGTCGGAGCCGGTACGGTCGACCGGATCGCGAAGGCGGCCGAACCCGTCTTCAGTCTCAAGAACATCCGGTTCGGCAAGCCTTTCACCGTATTCCGCGAGAAAGACTCGACGGCTCGGCTCGCCTATTTCGTCTACGAGCCGACAGCGACCGACTACCTGGTCTTCGACCTGAGCGGCGACTCGGTCGACGTCCGCAAGAGCGCAAAAGAAGTGACCGTCGAGCGGCGGATGAAAACCGCCACAATCGAGAGCTCGCTCTGGAACTGCATGATCGACAACGGGATGAGCCCGAATCTGGCCATGGAGCTGTCGGAAATCTACGCATGGAGCATCGACTTTTTCGGGTTGCAAAAGGGCGACAACTTCACGATCATCTACGATCAGCAGTTCGTCGACACGACCGAAGTGGGCCACGGCACGATCTGGGGTGCCCGCTTCGAGCACGGAGGCAAGACATACTATGCCATTCCGTTCGTACAAGACGGAAAAGTCAGCTACTGGGACGAGCAAGGCAACAGCCTGCGCAAGAACCTGCTCAAGGCACCGCTCAAGTATAGCCGGATCAGCTCGCGCTTCTCGAACGGGCGCATGCATCCGATTCTGCGCATCCGTCGCCCGCATCACGGCGTCGACTACGCCGCGCCGTCCGGGACGCCCGTCGTAGCGGTGGGCGACGGGGTCGTTATTTTCAAAGGATATGCCGGAGGAGGCGGAAACACGCTCAAGATCAAGCATAACAGCGGATCGCTCGTTTCAGGCTACCTGCACTTGAAAGGATATGCGAAAGGGATCGCCAAGGGAACGCGCGTAAGGCAGGGGCAGCTCATCGGCTACGTAGGCTCGACCGGGCTGTCGACAGGGCCGCACTTGGACTTCCGGCTCTGGCGCAACGGTACGCCGATCGACCCGCTGAAAGTCCCGACCGAGCCGGCGGAGCCGATCCGCGAGGCCAACCGAACGGCTTTCACGAACATCAAGGATCGGATACTGGCCGAGTTACAAGGACGGCTGGCCGACAGCCTGAAGGTCACCTCCTTCGAGCAGACGCCCGATACCGCCGCGCGAACCGCGAAAACCGACAGCGTCCCGCAAAAATGATCGACCGGAGGATAACGGATTTCATCGCCCGGCACCACGTGCTGACGCTGTCCACCGTCGCGGACGGCATGCCGCATTGCTGTAACTTGTTCTATGCGTACGATCCGCAGCGGAACCTGTTCGCGGTCACCTCGTCGGACGAAACGCTGCATGCGAGGCAGGCGCGGCAGAATCCGCGCGTCGCGGCCTCCGTCGTTCTGGAAACCCGCGTCGTAGGCAAAGTGCAGGGGCTTCAGATACGAGGCACGATGATGCCGGCGGAGGCAGAGACGCTCCCTCTCGTGCGGAAAGCCTATCTCGGACGATTTCCGTACGCGGCCGCGGTCAAGCTGGAATTGTGGACGATCCGGCCCGATTTCATGAAACTGACCGACAACCGGCTCGGTTTCGGCAAAAAGATTGTTTGGGAAGGCTGAACTAAAACCGAACGCATTGGACAGTCTGAAAGATAAAACGATAGCGGTCACGGGCGGTACGGGACTCGTGGGAAGCCACCTTGTGGCCGAGCTGCTCCGCGAGGGACGCTCGGTCCGCCTGATCGTCCGCAATGCCGGCAAGACAGACCTGCTGAAAGCCACGCTGCGACGCATGGGCGTGGTCGACCGCTACGACCGGCTCGAGTTCCGACAGACCGCGCTGAACAATCCGCACACGCTGCGAGAGGCCGTCCGGGGTACTCAGGTCCTGTTCCACTGCGCGGCCCAGGTCTCGTTCGACCCGGAGCGGGCGGACGACATCGTCTCGTCGAACACGGAAATCACGACCCACGTAGTCAACAGCTGTCTCGAATGCGGAGTCGGACTGCTCGTGCATTGCAGCTCGATCGCCACGCTGGGAGAGCCCCGACACGAGGGAGAACCCGTCACCGAGTCATGCACGCTCGACAGCCTGGTCGGAAAGTCGGCCTACTCGGTCAGCAAGATCTACGCGGAAAACGTCGTGCGGCGCGGCATCGCACAGGGGCTGAGAGCGGTCATCGTCAACCCGGCCATCGTCATCGGCGAAGGGGACTGGAACAGCGGCAGCTCGCAGCTGATCGCTTTCGGTGCGCGCGGGGGCTTTTTCTATACCCGGGGCGTCAAAAGTTACGTCGACGTCCGGGATGTCGCCCGGGCTATGGTCCTGCTGGCGCAAAAACCGGAAACGGCCGGGAGCCGGTTCATCCTCTCGGCGGACAGCCTCTCTTTCCGCGATTTCTTCAGCCTCGTCGCCCGGGCGGTAGGGCACCCCGCTCCGAGCATCCCGATCGGAAAACCGGCGCTTCGCATGGCGTCGAAGCTGGACGAGAGAATCAGCCGCATGACCGGGCGGGAGTATCTGTTATCGCCGTCGGTAATCGAGAACGCTTCCAGCCGCTCGCGACACTGCGGCGAACTGATATCGCGGACGACCGGCTTCCGGTACACTCCGCTGCACGAAACGTTGAAACGCGTCACCCAAGCTTACATCGATGAAAAACGCAACCGGTAGCATAACGGTCATTATCGTGGCCGGAGGCAGCGGCACCCGCATGGGAGCCCGGCTGCCCAAGCAGTTCCTTCCGCTCGGCGGCCGCCCGGTGCTGATGCACACCGTGCAACGGTTCGCCGACGCGTTGCCGCAGGGCCGGATCGTCGTCGTTCTGCCGTCGAGCCATACCGAATACTGGAACAGGCTGTGCCGCCAGTACGGATTCGCCGTCCCGCACACCGTCTGCACCGGCGGAGCGAACCGATTCGAGTCGGTCTCCAACGGGCTCAGACACGCCGGCAAGGCCGAGCTGATCGCCGTGCACGACGGCGTGCGGCCGCTGGTAAGCCGCGAAATCATCGAGCGCGCGACGGAAGACGCACGGACCTACGGAGCGGTCATTCCGGTCGTCATGCCGGTCGACTCGATGCGGCGCATCGGCCGCGACGGCAGCCGGATCGTCGACCGGAGCCTTTACCGAATCGTCCAAACCCCGCAAGTATTCCGCGCCGAGATTCTCCGAAACGCGTACGCCCGGCCGTTCGACGAGCGGTTCACCGACGATGCGAGCGTCGTCGAAGCCGCCGGACAACCGGTCTACCTCTGCGAGGGCTCGTACGAAAACATCAAGATCACAACACCGGTCGACATGCTGACGGCCGAGGCACTGCTCGTCCAGAGACAGCGGACATCCGCCACATCCGGCGAGTAGCTTCGCCGGGCAGAGCTTTCCGGAGTTTTTCCCGTAGCGGGCAGTATGTCGAGTACCGGACGCGCGCTTCACGCTGTCCCGCCCGGTTCCGGACAACGAAGGGACCGAACACCGTCGGGGCAACGACAGCGGGCATATCGCGGCGGCCGTAGGAATCCGACGGCTTCCGGGTAACCAAAAGCCGATGGCACCCCCCCGATCCGTTTCCCAGCAAAGCCCAAAGGCCGAATTACGACAGTCGGTTCGACGACAGAACGGACATGTCCGCCGACCGAAAGCCCTACCCGGCGACGGCCGACGGATTCTTTTTGCCGAACTTGCGTTTGATCCAGCGCGGAAAGATTATGGCCCCTATGGCCAGGTAAGGATAATAGGTCACGCCGCGCCACAGCAGCGCGATCAGCGTTGCGGCCCCCAGTTGCATGGCCGGCGGCACGACGATCAGATCGCGGCAATAGGTACTGAAGACATACTCGGCGAAACCGCTGCCTCCCGGAGTCGGCATGATCAGCATCATGATCCACATGACGAGCTGGCGCGCGAAGAGCAGAAACTGGTCGCTGACCGAGAAAAAGGCCATGATCAGCGCGTTGGCTACCAGATAGCGCGAGCTCCATGACAGAAAGGTCGACGATCCGGCCTTGAGCCAAAATCCCCACCCGGCACGCCGCAACTCATGGGACGAACGGACGATGTCGCTGCCGGTCCGCACCGCCGCGCGGTACCACCTCCGGAGAAAACGTATCCGGAATATTTTCAGGATAAGCCATTTCAGCCCGCGCGGATTGACGAACAGGCCGTAGGAAAGAACCAGCACGTAGGCCAGCTTCAGAAAGTATCCGGCCAGCGCGATGCTCATCAGTCCCCGCGTGACGGCTCCGGAGACATCGAAAAGCTCCGCCCGGCCGACGATCAGCATGAGCAGCGGAAACATCACGATGAAATAGACCTCGTCGAGAAACGACGTCAGCATGACGATGGCCGAGCTTCGTCCGACGCTGATTCCCTCCTTGTGGACGTACAGGATCGCGACGCTCGTCCCGCCGACGGCCGAGGGCGTAATGGCCGACGTGAACTCCCACAGCATGATAACGCGGAAAGCCTGCCGCCAGTTCAGGCTTCCCCCGCTCAGCACGCGTATGCGGATCATATAGCCCAGATCGCGGCCGAACATGAACAGCACGGCCATCAGCAGCCAGAACGCGGTATGCCATGTGAACGAGATGCCTGCGAAAACGGCCGGGTCGAAGTCGCGCCACAGCATGTAGCCCACGACACCCAATCCGATCAGGATCGGATATATGGCATTGCTGAGCTTGATCTTGCCCAGCGGGCTTTTCTTTTCCGGTTGCCGTTCCACTTGCAGTCGTTTTTACGCTTACCTGTTCCTGTCGGCCTTCTCGGCGGAGGGAACCGTCTTGAAGAGTTTGTCGCCCCGGCGGATCAGCGTCGGAACCTTGATCGAGCAAAGAACGCCCTGCGGAGCCTCCTGCACGGGCTTCAGCGCCACGCGAATCTCCTCGACGACGAACTCGACGACACCGGTCGTCTCGCCGGTCAGAAAGACCGGCTCGCCGACCGACAGCGGGGCCGCCTCGACCTGCAGCTCGATGACGCCGATGCGGGCGAAATAGTTCGTTACCTTGCCCACGTACACCTTGCGTACGGTAGCCGACGATCCGTAAGCCCGGCTCCACTCGCCGGCCCGGGCTCCCATGTAATAGCCGCCCCAGAATCCCCGGTTGAAGACGGTCCGGAGCCTCTCCTTCCACTGCTCCGCCCGTTCGGGCGTGTACGTCCCCTCCTCGATCGCCCGCAGCGCCTCGTCGTAACACTCGACGACCCGCTTCACATAGTCGGCCGAGCGGGCGCGCCCCTCGATCTTCAGCACGCGAACGCCCGCATCGAGAAACCGGTCCAGAAAGTCGACCGTGCAGAGGTCTTTGGGCGACATGATATATTTGTTGTCGACGACCAGCTCCTCACCGCTCTCGCGGTCCCGGACCGTATAGGCGCGGCGGCATATCTGGCGACAGCTTCCCCGGTTGGCCGAATGCGCCGACTCGTGCAGGCTCAGGTAGCACTTGCCCGAAACGGCCATGCACAGCGCCCCGTGCGCGAACATCTCGATGCGAAGCGGCTCGCCCTTGGGCCCCCGCAGATCGCGCGCGCGGATGCCGTCGGCAATCGCGCGCACCTGAGCGAGGCTCAACTCGCGTGCCAGCACGACGACATCGGCATACTGCGCGTAAAAAGCGACGGTCTCGATATTCGACAGGTTGAGCTGAGTCGATATGTGCACCTCCAGCCCGATGCTGCGGGCGTAGAAAATAGCGGCCTGATCCGACGCGATTACGGCGTCGACCCCCTCGCTCCGAGCCCGGTCCATGATCCGGCGCATCTCGGGCAAATCCTCGTCGTAGAGGATCGTATTGACGGTCAGGTAGGTCTTGATCCCGTGCCTTCTGGCCTCCGAGACGATGCGCGACAGGTCGTCGAGCGTGAAGTTGAACGACGATCGCGCCCGCATGTTGAGTTGCTCGACGCCGAAATAGATCGAGTCGGCCCCGGCCTGAACGGCCGCGGCCAGCGACTCGTAGCACCCCACCGGGGCCATGATCTCCACATCGCTCCGCTTGACAGTCATCGCCGGCTACTTTCTGCGGTTCAACAGCATGTCGGAAAGCTCCTGCAGCGGCGCGAGGCGCTCCTCGGAGAGACGGAGGCTGCGAAGCACCTGCCGCGCCTCGTCGAAATAAGAGGCGATGGCGTGTTCCGCCGTCTGACGGACCGCCAGTGAGTCGTACACGGCACGGACGGCGGCGATCTTCTCGCCGGAGGCCATCTCCGCGTCGTGCAGCAAAGCGAGCAGCCTCGCGCGGGTCGGAGCATCGGCAGCCTTCAGCGCGCTGGTCAGCAGATAGGTTTTCTTGCCTACCAGAATATCGCCTCCCACGGGCTTACCAAACACCGCCGGATCGCCATACGTGTCGAGCAGATCGTCCTGAAGCTGGAAAGCCATTCCGAGGTCGATGCCGAAACGGTACAGCAACTCGGCCTGCACCGGCTCGGCCCCGCCGCACAGTGCGCCGAGCTTCAGCGCGCCGGCCAGCAGAACGGCCGTCTTCAGCTCGATCATCCGCAGATATTCCCCGACGGTCACGTCGTCGCGGCTCTCGAAATCCATATCGTACTGCTGTCCCTCGCAGACCCCGACGGCCACGTCCGTAAACACGGCGAGCAGCTGCGGCAGCACGGCCTCGTCGCACTGCGAAAGCAGGCGGTAGGCCCAGATCATCATCGCGTCGCCCGAAAGAATCGCCACGTTGTCGTTCCAGCGCGTATGCACGGCCGGCTTGCCCCGACGCATGTCCGAGCGGTCCATGATATCGTCGTGCAACAACGTGAAATTATGGAAAACCTCTATGGCCATCGCGGCCGGCTTCGCGGCGTCGACCCCGCCCCGGAAAGCCGAGCAGGCCATCAGCAGGGCGACCGGCCGGATCCGCTTGCCGCCCTCCTCGAGCGAATAAGCGATCGGCTCGTACAGCAGGCGCGGCTCGCGCGGCCATTTCAGCGACCGGAGCTCCTGCTCGACGATCCCCTGCAACTCATTGAAAGAATACATATCCCGAAATATTTGTTTCGTTAGAACCGGAAAGTGCAAAGTTAGCAAATCTTTACGCAATGCGGGCAGCCGCCGGTCCAAATATTCGCCAGAAGAAGCGTGTCCGGCCCTCGCCGGCCCCCGGAATTTTCCTCGGCGGCCGGCGGGACGGATGTTTTTTGCATGTCGAACGTAATACCGGACGTTTTTTTTCCTATATTTGAAAACGCAACCAAATTAAAATAATTTAATAACAACGCATCCAATGAAAAGAGTAGCAGTCGGCGTAGACATCGGAGGGACGAACTCCGTCTACGGATTAGTGGACGACCAGGGCCATATTCTCAGCGAGGGCGTATTTCCCACGCGCAACTATCCGGACTCGGATCTGTATATCGAGGAACTGTATATCGGCATTCAGAACCTGCTCAAAGCCGCTGGCGACGAGGTCGAGCTCGTGGGCGTGGGCATCGGGGCCCCGAACGGCAACTACTACCGGGGCACGATCGAGAACGCGCCCAATCTGCCGTGGAAGGGACCGGTCAGCGTGGTCGAAAAGATGAAGCGCTTCTTCCCGACCCTGCCCGTCATTCTGACCAACGACGCGAACGCGGCGGCCGTCGGCGAAATGATCTACGGCGGCGCGAAGGGCATGAAGGACTTTCTGGTCGTCACGCTCGGAACCGGTCTGGGCAGCGGCTTCGTAGCCAACGGCCAGCTGATCTACGGGTATACCGGATTCGCCGGCGAGTTGGGACATGTTACGGTCAGCCACACGGGTCGCGTCTGCGGCTGCGGCCGCAAGGGATGTCTGGAAACCTACGTCTCGGCGACCGGCATCAAGCGGACGATATTCAAGCTGATGGCAGACAGCATGGAAGAGAGCGAGTTCCGCCATATCACGTTCAACGACCTGACGGCCGAGATGATTACCAAGGCGGCCCTCAACGGCGATCCGCTCGCGATCGAGGCCTATGAGTACACGGGCATGCTGCTCGGGCACGCGCTGGCCGACGCCGTGGCGATCACCAGCCCCGAGGCGATTTTCCTGTTCGGCGGGCTGGCCAAGGCCGGCAAGTACATCTTCGAGCCGACGAAAAAGTACATGGAAATGCACATGATGCCTATCTTCCGCAACAAGGTGAAGCTACTTCCGTCGGGCATCGACGGCAAGAACGCGGCCGTGCTAGGCGCATCGGCTCTCGTTTGGCAAAGCCTGACAGGCAAGCAGTTGTAACGGCGACAGGCATACCGCACGAAAGAGCCAGGAGAAACGGCGTGCGCCGTTTCTCCTGGCTCTTTTCATATTCGCGCGACTCCGAACTTGGTCCGTACTCGAGCGCGGGCAGCCCTTTTACGCCTGCATTCCGCATCCATGCTTTCGCACGCTACCCGAACCGACCTCTTTCGCAGAAGTGTCAGGCCCCATGAAGCCTATACCTACCGGACGCATTGGCGTTTCCGCACGACCCGCTATCCGGACAGCGGCGGCCGGATAAAAAGGGCCTGCCTGCCGCACGAAGGGAGGAATCCGTTTTGCACGAAAATTGAAAGATTCCGCACCACGCGCAGCGAACGGAACCCGCGCCGTCCCGCGCGGAACACCATAACGCGGAATATCTGAAAAACAAAAAAATCGAATTATGAGAAACGGAGTCATGATGCAATATTTCGAATGGAATCTGCCCAATGACGGCAACCTTTGGAAAAAACTGAAACAGGATGCCAAGCACCTGCACGAAACAGGCGTGACGGCCGTATGGATTCCGCCCGCATACAAAGCGGACGAGCAGCAGGACGAGGGCTACGCGACATACGATCTATACGATTTGGGAGAGTTCGACCAGAAAAATACGGTCCGGACCAAATACGGAACGAAGCAGGAGCTCGTCGAGGCCATCGACGAGCTTCACAAGCACGGAGTGCAAGTCTACCTCGACGCCGTGATGAACCATAAGTGCGGAGGGGACTATCCCGAAAAGTTCATGGCTCAGCAGGTCGATCCCTCGAACCGGAACGAGCCGGTGGGCGAGCCGCACGAGATCGAGGCGTACACCGGCTACGATTTCAAGGGACGCGGCGACAAGTACTCCGACTTCAAGTACCACTGGTATCATTTCTCGGGCACCAGTCAGGGCCCCGATAACGAGCACATCGACAAAATATTCCGCATACTCGGCGAGGGCAAGCAGTGGAGCGAAGGGGTCGACTCCGAGAACGGCAACTACGACTACCTGCTGGGAAACGATCTGGACCTGGATCATCCGGAGGTCATCCATAACCTGCTGCACTGGGGCATGTGGGTAGCCAAGGAACTGAGCCTCGACGGTGTCCGCCTCGACGCGATCAAGCATATGCGCGACACGTTCGTCAAGCAGTTTCTGGAAACCGTCCGCGCCAGCCGCGAAGGAAAGTTCTACGCGGTCGGAGAGTATTGGAACGGCGATTTCGACTCGCTGGAAGCCTATCTGAACGTCGTCGGACGCGAAATCGACCTGTTCGACGTACCGCTGCACTACAAGATGTACCATGCCTCGCAGAAAGGGCGCGACTTCGATCTGACGGGATTCACCGAAGGATCGCTCGTGGAGCGCTACCCTGTCAACGCCGTAACGTTCGTGGACAACCACGACTCCCAAAGGGGAAGCTCGCTCGAATCTCAGATCAAGGACTGGTTCAAGCCGCTGGCCTACGGCATGATCCTACTGATGAAGGAGGGCTATCCGTGCATTTTCTACGGCGACTATTACGGAATCGGCGGCGAGCAGTCGCCGCACAGAACGGTTCTGGACATTCTGCTCGACGCGAGACGGCAGTACGCCTACGGCGAGCAGGACGACTACTTCGATCATCCGAATACGGCGGGCTTCGTTCGTCGCGGCGACGCCGAACACCCCGGCTCGGGACTGGCCCTGCTTATCTCGAACGGCGAGGACGGCGAAAAGACGATGTTCGTCGGCGAGGAACGCCGGGGCGAGCGGTGGCGCGAGATAACCGGCTGCGTCGCCGAGGAAATCACGATCGGTGACGACGGTCGGGCGACTTTCACGGTTCCGGGCGGCAAGCTGGCTGTCTGGGTCAAGAAATAAGAGCTCGCAAGGAGGAACACAGGCCGGTTCCGACGGGCAAAGCATACACCCTCCGGCATGAGCTTCGTCAGCGATCGCTTACCGCGCACGGTCCCCGACGGCACACTCCTGCCGGAACCGTGCGCCCCCCAAAGGCATGCAACCGCAAACCGTCCACCCCGGCAGTCTCAAGCGCAACTGTCAGGAAAAAAAGATTTTTACGTCCGGCCGTACCGAACGGACGCTTTTTTATTATCTTTATACATCTGTGATCCCCTAAAACTCACACCGATGAAAAAGCTACTCGCCCTGCTGCTGGTCTCGAGCCTCGCTCCGAGCCTGTACGCCCAAAAAACGCGCACCGTCGTCGAGCCCTTTTTCGGATACCGGAACTCGGGCACGCTCGAAATCGAGCGGATCGAGCTCGCGCCCGAATCGACGACCGTCTACATCCAAGCCCGCTACATGCCGCTACAATGGATACGGATCAGTTCCGAAACTTACATCCGAGTCGAAAACGAAAAGCTGACAGTCCGCTCGGCCGACGGCATGCCGCTCGACACCGAGTTCTACATGCCCGAGACGGGACGCCACGACTTCTCGCTGAGCTTTCCTCCCGTCGATCCGAAAACAGCGAAAATCGACCTGATCGAAAGCGACTGCCCCGACTGTTTCAAAATATACGACATCGACCTGACGGGCAAAAAAGCGAAACCGGGCCGTTCGGCTCTCGCAAAAAAATACAAGAAAACCGTCCCTCTGACGGAAAATTTCACCGCACCTGTCGTCAGCGACAGCCCGGCCCGGATCGCGGGAGCGATTACGGGCTACGATCCCCGCTTTTTCGACCGAATCGAAATCGCGTTCTACTCTCCGATCGTCGGGGACGGCGCGACCGAGCTGAAAGTACCCGTCCGCGCGGACGGATCGTTCGAAACAGAACTGAATATCCTCACGCCGATACGCGGGACGCTCTTCCTGCCCGGATTCGTCACCCTTCCGTTCTATGCCGAGCCCGGGCGGGAGACCGCGCTGGAGATCGATCTGGGAGCAGTATACCGTAAAACATCGGTATTCAAGGAACTGCATCCGCAGACTTCCCCTGTCGCATACTACGGAGAACTCGGCCGCGTGAACGAGGAACTGGCCCGACTGCAAAAGATTCAGGTCCGAACGGGCACCCACCACATCGGCTACCACTTCGACCGCCTGACCCGGATTCACGGCATGCGGCCCGAGCAGTACAAGCAATACGTTATGGAGGAATCGGCACGCCGTCTCGCCCAGATCGACACGCTGAAGGAATTCTGTCCCCGCAGCCGGGAGATCGCCGAAAAGACCGTCCGTGCCGAAACACTGACTGATTTGCTCAACTACTCCACGATGATGGAACACGCCTACCGCACGGTAAACAAGCTCTGGGACCGGAGTCAGCCGCTCGACATCGAAATCGAGAAACCCGGCCCGGCCTATTACGATTTCGTGAACGACTATCCGGCCAACGACGAAACGATGCTCGCGGCCGGCACGACGGCCCTCGAGGCACTCAACGACTTCATGCTGTATCTGATCGCGACCCATCCGAAAACGCAGCATCTGGGACCGCAACACTACCTGTTCCACCCCGACTCTATCTTGAACGATCCGGCGACCGTGCGTCTGATCGGCTCCGACCGCGGAATACTCTACGACCTGAAGCGCTTTCGGGACATGATCGGCCAGATCAACAACGGTTTCCCGCTGACGGACGCTCAGGCGCAGTCGCTCGATACGCTTTTCAGCAACCGAGCATTCGCGCGCGAAGTGCTCGCTCGCCAGCGGCGGATCGACTCGCTGATCGCGGAGAACAAGAAAAAAACGGGATTCGCGATCCGCCCGACGCCGGTCCGCGACACGCCCGAGCAAACGATCGAGGCGATCTGGGAAGCCTACCGGGGAAAAGTCGTTTTCGTCGACGTATGGGAAACCTGGTGCGGTCCTTGCCGCCGGGCCATGGAAGCCACCGAGCCGATCAAGAAAGAGCTCGACGGCCGGGGTATCGTCTACCTCTATCTGGCCAGCGAGTCCTCGCCGCTCGAGGCGTGGCACAACATGATTCCCGGCATACCGGGCGAACACTACCGGCTGGACCAGGAAACCGCCGCCGTGCTGCGGGAAAAGTTCGGATTTACCGGCGTACCCTCCTATCTGCTGATTGACAAGGAGGGAAAGGTCGCATATCAGCGGACCGGATTCGAAGGCCCTGAAAAAATAAGGCAGCTATTGCTCAAAGCCTCGGAAAAATAGGTATCTTCGGGAACGAATACGACAAACGAACCATACTTATGAAAAGCGTCGAAGACACGCTGCTCGGGCGCCGGTCGATCCGGCGGTACGAGCGGCAACCCATCGAGCGGGAAAAGCTCGACCTGATCTACGCGGCGATCCGCAACACGCCGACCAGCTACAACGGCCAGCAGTTCTCGGTCATCGCCGTGACGGACCAGACAGTCAAAGAGGAATTGTACGAAATCACCGGCCAGAAGCAGATCAAGACCTCGGCCATTTTGCTGGTTTTCTGCCTCGATTATCACAAGCTCCGCGTGGCAGCCGCCGCCAAAGGCATGCGGACGCCTCCGTTCGAGAGTACGATCGACGGCTACACGGTCGGCGTGATCGACGCCTCGATGGCGATGATGAGCGCCGTGACGGCCGCCGAGTCGCTCGGACTGGGCTGCTGCTGCGTGGGCTATGTCCGCACGGCCGATCCGCGCCGCATATCGGACATGCTGGGCTTGCCCGAAGGCGTATCGATCGTCTGCGGACTGACGATCGGCTATCCGCGGGAGATGCCCGACCTGAAGCCGAAGCTGCCCGTGGAAGCCGTCGTATACGAGGGTCGCTACATGCCCGACGAGAAGCTGGCCCCGTTATTGGAAGCATACGACCGGCAAGTCGCCGAGTTCAACCGCAGCCGGACCGGCGACCGGACCGACAACGACTGGGCCGGCCACATAGCCGACTACCACCGCCATTCGATGGAACACGGCATCGGAGAATATCTCGAAGAGCAGATCGGGCTGGAGAAGTAGCGTCCGAGGCACACACGTCTGCGGACTTCCGATAAGCGGATGCGAGAGCGCGCCAATCCGCATAAGGAACCATGCCGGAAGGCGGTCGGTGAGGATTTTGTCCTGTGCCTTCCGGCATTTTATCGCGCCTGCGGAAGCTGGATCGGAACGAGCCGATCCGCATTCCGAAAATAATCGGCCCCGGGAACGATTCGCAGGCCGGCGGCATGTTACGGTCATATAAGTCAACCGTGCCGGGGCTGTCGCGGCCCTGTTTTTTGAATAGTTCGCCGCTTCCGTCAAACCGTTCCGTCCGCACCGGTTCCCCCGAAAGGACGCGTATCGCGAACCGAGCATGTCGCCGGTCGGTTCTTTACGTATCCGAAAAACAGGGGCTATTGCGTCCGGGCTTTTTTCTCGAACAGAACGTGTATCCACAGCGGCCGGCGACGACCGTAGAGCAGGTATTGAATCCGGTTCAGCGCGCGGGCCGGAAAGCAGACGGCCCATTTCAACGGCCCGATCCCCGGACGGACGAGCTTCGCCCCGCAATGTACACACCCTTCCTCCTGGACATAGCTGCCGTACGGATACCCGCAAAGACGGTAAAGGAAGACCGACAGCGGATTGGTCACGGCCTGTCCCCGTCCGACGAGCCGGGCGTCGCGGACCTCCATACCCGGGAAAAGCTCCTCGAGCCTTCCTCGGTCGAAACGGCTCAGGTGACCGGTCGTCGGATTGACGGCCCCGCAACGCGCGCAACGCGTCCGGTTCGCGCGCAGGTCCTGACGATAAGGCACGCCGATCAAGACCCAGCGGGAAGAAACCCGCGCGATCTCCTCGCAGGCCTGCCTCAGCTTCTGCGGCGGCACGTGCTCCAGCACCTCGGTGCAGAACACCGTATCGAACGACCCGTCGGCGAAATCGAGGGCCGTCACGTCGCCCTGTACGGGCACGATGCCCGGCTCGTCGATCTCGGGCTTCCGCAGATCGAGCGCCGTAACCTCCCCGTAAAGAGCGGTCAGGCGCCGGGACAGATAGCAGTCCCTCGCCCCGATCTCGAGCACGCGGTCGCCGCCCGGCGCAAGCGACATCAGGTCGGCGATGCGCAACTGCTCGCGCGCGCCGGCGCGCTGTTCGGCCAAATCGAACTCCATGACGTCAAATTTCAAAGATACTCACCCGCATCGTCCGCCCGTCGAGTACGAGCAAGCGCCCCGCCAGCGTCTCTCCGAAACCGGATAAAAGCTTGACCGTCTCGAGGGCCTGCAAGGACCCGATCACGCCCACCACGGGCGAAAGCACTCCGACGATCTCCTTCTGAGGTGGCTCCTCGGGATAGAGCGACCGGTAGCCACCCGCCCCGCGAGCGTGGAACACCGATACCTGTCCCCCTGCCTGCTCGGCCGTTCCGTATACCATCGGCACGCCGGCCGAGGCGCAATAGTCGTCGATCGCGTAGCGCGCGGCATAGTTATCGGTACAGTCGACCACAACCTCCGAGCCGTGCAACCGCTCGGAAGCATTGGCGGCCGTCAACCGCTCGGCGACGATTTCCAAGCGGCAGCCGGGATTCAGCCGCGAAAGACGCGCGGCCGCAGCCTCGGCTTTCGGTGCCCCGATCTCGGCAGTCGTGTACAGCACCTGACGCTGCAGATTGCTCGTCGACACCGTATCGCTCTCGACGATCCGGATATGCCCCACCCCGGCCGCCACGAGATAGTTCAGTACGGCCGAACCGAGCCCGCCGGCCCCGACGACCGTCACCCGGCTTTCGAGCAGCCTCGACTGTCCCTGCTCGCCGAAGCCGTCCACCAACAAATTGCGCTGGTAGCGCTCCCGCTCTCTTTCGGATATTTCGCGCATCGGTAAACGTTTACCGCAAAGATAGCAATTCCGCAGCGAATCGCGCACTTCCGCAGGTTCGAAGCATCGACCCGGCGCACGAAGCGGATACAAGCCGTTCCTCCCGACCGGGACTATGCTACGGCAAGTCCGTCGATCCTCGCGGCAGGGCGGACACCTTTCCGGCTCCGATCAGGAAAGAGACGCCGGACGGACCGTCTCGGGACGCATATCCGTACTCCGCACTCCCGGCCCTATTTTTTCAGATTGGGAAGGAACCATGCCGCCAGCCCGATCAGCGGCATAAAACCGGACAGGTTGTAGATGAAATCGATTCCGCGACTGTCGGCCAGATCGCCGAGAAC
>CABUJP010000015.1:0-26446 GCA_902491835.1 uncultured Alistipes sp.
CGGCCGGAAAGCAGCCCGGCGCTTCGGGACCGGGTCGCGCGGACGATGTGGATCGGCGCCTCTGTTTTTATGTTGAGATAAGGATACAAATCACCCCTTTCGCATAGCCAATGCGTTTATATTCAGGGGTTTGTATGGGTCGGCATTTTGCCGTTTCCGCCGTGGATTCCTGCCTTTTCACTGCGGGGAAATCCTCGTTACGGATTAGGACTACAAAGATATAGCCTTTTTTGAGAATGCCAAAATATGCCATGCGGTTCGAACGGAATGATTGCAAAATCGATAGCCGGACACGAAAACCCTCGATCGACCGGACCGGGAACTCTTGTCGGAGACTACCCGTACAGAACCGGCGCGCCGTCGGTAAAAGCCGGGCAGGAAATAGTCCGGGACTGGTCGGACGTGCTGCGGAGATAATCGGCCGAGCCGGGAGTTCCGGATAAAGCGGCATTTTTTCCGGCCGGTCGCACGATTTTTTTGCCGGTATGAAAAAAAGATGTATATTTGCCGCACAATCCCTTTACAAGACGAGTATAACATACCTTCCGGACGTATGCCCCGAGCGGGCCGTGCGCGATGGAGGAGTTTTTATTGTCTTGATCGGAACGGTTTAAAAATGAGAAAAATGATTCGCCAGCGATTGTCTGATATTCGAACATCGTGAGTTTCGGATAGTTAAACATCGGAAAAACAACAAACTGAAGAAGGGCAAGTCCCCCCGTGACGGGTGTGCTGTGTCCGAGCGGTTCTTTGACATGTTGTTGTTTTTCCGGGCCGGAGCCTCCGGGGCCGGCCCGTTCCCATTCGATGTTTAACTTACAATCCATTCGAAACGAAAATGAATCATTTGATCGAAACCGAAGGCAGAGTCTATCTGCTGGCGGCTTCTGCCGCAGGCGGCTGTGTGGCCGTGTGCGGGCAAACCCTTTTCGAGGTCTGCCGTTTTCACGAACTCTCTCTGCGACGTATCCGCTCGGTCGAGGCGAAGGCCCTCGAGCGCGGTCGCTATGCCCTCTTCATGCTGAGCCAGATCGAGAATTTCGACTCCCGCGATCGCCTTTGGGCGCTTGGCCGGATCATCTTGCTGTGCGACAGCGCGATCGATACGCTCGAAAGCATGGAGAACAGGGAAAGGTCACTCTACCGGACGCAGGTCGCGGCCTGCCGGGCGTGCCGCTTTCGGGCGGCCGAGCTGCTGCCGCCGTGCCGGCGGCCGTGAGTCAAACGGAACAATACCCCACTCTGAGTGCGGCAATTAGCGAAGTATTTTCTATATTTGTAGCGTCTCTTCGGAGACTACATACGGATGATGAAAGTGTCTTAGCTTTTATCCTTGTTAGGAAATCTGGTAAATTTCAACGAGTCAAGGATGGCAATCGCACTCATCGCTTGTTCGGTCATGTATTTGCAAATACATACTGGCAAGTGTGGGGTATTGTTTATTTGACTCGGGGTTTGCCAGAGCCTCCTAACGGATAAGCAAAAAACTCCACACTTTCTTTGTTTGATCCAACCGGCCTACGGGAGTTTGCGGCCACAGTTTATTTTTATGATCTTCCTTCCGGTGCGATTCGCGGGCGTCGTTTTCCGCTTTTCTGTTCGGCGTATGTCTCGCTGTCCGTTTTCGCGCGGGGTCGTCTTATGAATTTTTAAATCCAATCTTACTATGATGAGCAAAACATGGCTAATCGCGGCAGCCTGGCTGCTGGTGAGCGTCGCCGCCTCGGCTCAAGAGCCCGAAGCGTGGCGGCCCAAGTATGTCAACCTGAGCTTCGTTTCGCAGAAACTGGATTTCGGCGAGGGCGAGAAGCTCAAATCCCGTTTCGGCGCAGCGTTCACTACCGGACGCAGCTACTACCTGCACAAGAAGCCCGTCGCAGGAATGATCCGCTTCGGTATCGACGCTACGTGGATCGACCTGAGCTATGCCAACTACTCCCGCGAGGAGACTTACGATGACGGCTACGGAACCGAAATCGAGAAACTGACCGCCCATCAGGCCGAGATCGGCATGCAGGTCGGACCGTCCGTGACCGTTCGTCCGCTGCGCAAGCTGCAAACGCATCTCTACTTCCGCTTTGCGCCTTCCTTCGCAGGGCTTTACGACGGGGATGTTTTCCGGGGCAACTACGCCTCCTTTTTCGTAACGGGCCTGAGCGTCTCTTACGGCGTAATAGGCTTGGGCATCGAGAAGCGCTGGGGCAAGTGCCGCTACAAGGAGTTCGGCGGTGGCGAGGACGAGTACGGCGACTACGGGTATGCCGAGGAGCCTTACGATACGCCTAAGCTCAAGACCTCGGGACTGAGGGCTTACGTGAATTTCAGGTTCTGACGAGCCGATACCATAACAAACTCTAACCTTTTAAAAATCGCGTCGTATGAAAAATGTCCATGCGCTCCGGCATGAGAAGGAGAAGAACTACTACACTTTCATGATGGTGGTCAGCGTCGTCGTCTGGCTGCTCTGCCTCGTTGGCATTTTGGCCGCTCTGGTGTTCTGCCTGCCGCTGATTCTGATCGGCCTGCTCGTTTCGTGGCTTTCGAGCCAGTATTTCAAGGCTGTCGTATTCGGCAACAGCATTCAGGTCAATGAGAGGCAGTTTCCCGAGATCGACCGGATCGTCAGGGATTTTTCCCGCGAGCTCGGGCTGAGCCGGGTCCCCTTGGTATTCGTCGAGAACGGCAACGGCGCGGTCAATGCCTTCGCCGTCAAGATGCTGTCGAAGAAATACGTCATTCTCAAGTCCGATCTGGTCGATCTGATGCTCCGGCGCGGCCGAATGGACGAGCTGGCGATGATCATAGGCCACGAGCTGGCGCACCATGCGGCGGGGCATACGGCCTTCTTCCGTAATCTGGCGATTCTCCCCGGGCGGATCATTCCGTTTCTGGGCGCGGCTTACGGCCGGGCCTGCGAGCTGACGGCCGACCGGATCGGATATGCACTCGTCGGTGACGGCCGGGCCGCGCAGAACAGCCTGATTGCCGTAGCCTTGGGATGCCAGAGTCTGGCCGACCGGATCGACATCGAGCGGTTCGCCGAGCAGGAGCGCGAGATCCCCGGGCTGATGGGTTTCGTGCACAAGATTTTCTCGTCCCATCCGCGCATGACGCGCCGCGTGATCGAGATTAGCGAATTCGACAAAAGACAATCCAAATAGAACGACGAAATGAAAAAACTGCTGATTATTTTGCTGGCGACCTGCGCATGGTCGGCCTGCGACAAGGGGAACGACGGAGCCCCGGCGAGTATCGTCCTGACCGGAGGCTCCGGCAACCAGACCATTTACGCCGACGAAACCTCCGTGAACGGCGGACAAGGCATTACGTTCGAGGCGGCCGAGGCATGGTATGCCGAGGTGTCCGAGGTACAGGCCAAGGCCTCCTCGGGCGAGGTCGACTGGCTGACCCTGAGCGCCTACGAGGGTGGCGCGGGCCAGTACACCTTACAGATCACGCTCCGGGCCAACGAGACGGGTTCCGACCGCGCGGCCGAAATCCGTATCGTCTGCGGCGAGGACGAGATCGTGATCGCCGTGCGGCAGAAGGCGCAGACGAAAGACAACCAGTCCGTCGTCGTGTTCGAGGACGAGGCGTTCCGGCAGTTCTGCGTCGAGCATTTCGATGCGGACCGGAACGGCATGATAACGGATAGCGAGGTCTCCTCCGTGGATTCGCTGTCGGTTCCCTCGATGGAGATCGTTTCGCTGAAGGGTATCGAGGCGTTCGCTTCGTTGCGGAAGCTCTATTGCTACGACAACGAGATCAAGACGCTGGATTTGAGCGCCAACAGGGAACTGACCCTCTTGGGATGCCATTATAACGATTTGGAGGAGCTGAGTCTCTCTGCCAATACGAAGCTTACCTCGCTGAACTGCAATCACAACAGGATTTCCAAGCTGGACCTTTCCGCCCTGACCGAGCTGAGAGAGCTGCATGTCCAGTACAACGAGCTCGCCGAGCTCGATCTGTCCGGGAATCCGCGTCTCGGAATCCTGCAATGCATGGAAAATCGGCTGACCGAGCTCGACATAACGAAATGCCCGAACCTGACCATGCTGTGGGCCGATCCGATGCCGACGCTGGAGACTCTGTATTGGACTCAGGCTCAGGCCGACAATATGTTCGCGCTGATTTTCGTTCCCGAAAGCACGGAGAAGGTCGTTCGGGAATAAGGCCGGAAGCCGAGCGGAAATCGCGGGTGCCGGAAGAAACGGGGCCGAACGGGAGCGCTGTCGCTCCGGCGGCCGGACTTGTCGGTCGCGCGAGGTGCTCGCTCGGCTGCGGCCGGGAAATGGATTTTGTCAGGGAGCGTCGTCTTTCCGAGCGGCGCTCCCTGACGTTTGTTTTCATACTTTTCGATAGACTATGGAACGAAATGAATCGGGCGGGGAGATTTCCCGAAAGATGTTTTCCCGAAAGCAAATGAGAAATGCCGTGCGGCTTGTCGCCGTATACGCCCGGCTGTCTGCCGAGCGGCCGTCCTGCCTGCCGAGGCTGGCCCGGTCCCGGCTGGATTTGGCCCGAATGTTCCGGGACCGCTGGGGCGACGGCCGCCGAACCGAGCGGATGTTGCTTGGAGCGCTCGAGGCGTACGACCGCTGCGCCGGTTCCGAACGGACGAGTATCGCCCGGATCGGGGTGCTGAAAGAGCTCGATGCCCTGTACGGCCGGGCCGGTCGTCTGGAACGTTGCGAGCGGATGCGGCTTCGCATATTGGAGGCGTACCGGGCTTTGGCCCGCAGGCACTGGCTGATTTATGCCGAGGACGTATCGGTCGCCCAGTGGAGGCTGGGCAACCTGTATGTCGACATGGGGCGTTTCGGCGAGGCGGAGCGCATGTACTCGGCGGCGCTGGAAACGCGCGCGGAATTCGACGGCGAGGACGAGCACCGGTATCGGCCCGGAACGGCTCAGTGTCTCAGGAGTCTCGGCCGGCTATACGAGTTTTGCCTGCACGACTATTCCGCCGCCGAGACGTACTACCGGAAATCGGTCGAAATGCTGCGTGCGCTGTGCGCGGACAGGCATGAGCGGCGTAACCATATCCGTCCGCTGTCGGTATCGCTCCGCTCGCTGACGGAATTGTACGAGAAGATCGGCAAGACGGTTGCGGCGGACGGAAACCGCGCCGAGGCGGACCGCCTTCGGAAGGAGGCTGAAGACGAAGGCTGGAAGCTTGCCGGTGCGGGGGCGGGCAGCGGGTGAAGCGCGGCTGGCCGGGGTCTGCCTGTTGCCCGATTCCCGATCCAACAGGCTGATTCTGCTCTCGTAACGTTTGATTTTTGCGCGCGAATGATTATTTTTGCCGTATGAATCCGACCGATCGGAGGATGGATTCGGCCCGGCTGCGGGACGGATGCGAGAAAACACGAGAGATTTATGGATAGGGAAATAAGCTGGATCGGAACGCGAGGATGCGTAGAATTGCCGCTTCCGGAAAACGGAAAGGCTTTCGGAAAGCTGCGAAGCCTGATGAATTCGTTCAATCTGTTTGCCCGTCGCGACGAGGTTTCCCGCGATGCGGCATCGGTCCGAGAGGAGACGGCGGTCACGCCTTCTTCCGCGAGCCGGCCGACGTTTTCCCCCGGCGAAAATCCCCAGGAGAAAGAGCGGAACGTTTTCGGAGAAGGCTTGCGGATCGATGGCGACGTGTCGTCGGACACGGATATCGTGATCCGGGGCACGGTCCACGGGAACATCGTATGCCGGGGAGACATCGAGTTGAGCGGTTCCGTTCAGGGCGACATCGAGGGTCGGAACGTCCGCATCGTCGGCGGCCGGATCGAAGGGAATGTCGTCTGCTCGGAGGCTTTGAAGGTCGAGCGCAGTTCGGTGGTCGGCAATCTCACGGCGCAGCGGGCTCAGATCGACAACAAGGTCGAAGGAAACATTACGGTGCACGGGACGCTGGCCCTGTTGCGCGAGGCCGATATCCGGGGCGACATTGTCGCCGGCGCGCTGAGTATCGAGGAGGGCGCCGTGCTTACGGGCAAGGTTTCGGTATCCCCGGGCGGCTCTTCGCCCGATCCGGACGGCCGGAAACGGCCGAGAACGGTTCCGGATGCCGTTCACGCGGCCCCGAAGCAGGAGCCGGTCGCTGCCGAGGCCGGCCCGAAATCCGTTCCGGCCTCGATTTCCGGCGTGACAGAGCAACCGGAGCTCGGCCGGGAGCTGTTTCCGCAATCTGAGCCGGTCGGGGCCGTTGCGGCCGTCACGAGGGACGATGACCAGCCGGAGGCGGCCGACTCGCCGGTCACCGTTGTAATCGGAGTGATCGGCATTCTGCTGTGGGGATTCCTGCTGCTGCGGAACTCGCTGGCCGATTTGTTGCATTGGTAGGGCCGGCTTGCGGAGCCGATTCCCGTTGTTTCGCTCGGTACCGTATGCGCAAGTCGCCGGCTTGTCTCGGATCGGGGCGCGAGTTTCAGCCTCGGACGCCGTTTTCTCGGTCGTGCGCCGGATTTCTTGGAGTATCGCTGACTGTCTGCCTCGTGCAAGTTCGGCGGCGGCGCATGCTTCTTTCGTTTTCCCGGAAACGTACGACGGATTTCCCGTCCGTGCGGATCGGACCTTCGATCAAAAACAGCCGCAGGCATCGGAAGCCGCGGCGATTTTTTTATCTTTGCGTCAACCGGCGCATCATAGCTGCCGGCCGGAATCCAAAACGACGGCTTTATGAAAAGATACGCTTTGATCGCTCTGATAGGGATTGCCTGTCTGAGGCCGACGACCGCGTCCGCGCAGTCGGAACTGCAAGATCCATCGCAAACCGCCCGGCAGAGGGAACTGCCGGGCAGTCGGCTGCGCAGCTACGACAGCCGCGAGCTGGCCTTGCGCGAGGACGATGCGCGCTCGCTTTACATACAACTGCTCGACGGGGAGTGGAAAGTCAAGACTTACGCGTCGCCCGTCGAGTTGGACTCGACCGTTGCGATGCCCTCGGTCGACGTGTCGCAATGGGCCGTCACGCGCGTGCCCGAGCAACGGAGCAACGAGGCTTGGGCGGCGGTCTACCGCACCGACTTCAAGCTGCCGTTCAAATGGATCGACCGGGAGGTGTTCGTTCGGCTCGATGCCGTGAGCCGCGCTTATTACGTCTATGTGAACGGCCGTCCGGCCGGCTATTTCGCCGATTCGAAAACGCCCGCCTATTTCGACGTGACGCGATATTGCGTCGACGGGCGCAATACGCTCTGCGTCGTGGCTTACGCGAATCCCGTCTCGGCGACGCTCGAGAACCAGAATCCGGAGCAGGGTGTCCGGATCGCGGGCAGCGTGACCGTGACGGCTCAGCCCAAGGTCCGCATCCGCGACTGGGTGGTCGATACCCGATGGGCGCCGGACGGAAACGGCCTGTTCAGCTTCGGCGCGGTCGTCAAATCGCATCTGCTGAATCCGAAGCGGGTCACCGTCTATTACGAGCTGATCGCTCCCGACAGCACGGTCGTCTCGCACGGAAAGCGCGATGCGCGGTTCGAGCTGAGGGCCGAGGACACGGTCCGCTTCTTTGCGAATCTGCCTGGCATCCAATCGTGGAGCCACGAAAGTCCGAAGCTGTATACCGTCGCGCTGAAGTTGCAGCACGAGGGGAGGTTCACCGAATATACGAAAGTGCGGATCGGATTCCGGGACGTGTCTTTCGACAGCACCGGCCTTCGGATCAACGGCCGGCCGGTCGAATTGCGCGCGGTCGATTACGAGTGTCCGTCCGACGAACAGACGATCAGGCGCGATTTCGCTCGCTTCCGGCAACAGGGGATCAACTGCGTGCGTGTCGCGCTCTATCCGCAAAGCGACCGTTTTTACGAACTGGCCGACAGTTACGGGATTTACGTCTGCGACCGCGCCAATATCGATTCGCGCCTGAGCGGCTTTTCCCTCGAGAAAGGCGGTTCGCCCGCCAACGATCCGGTGTGGGAGCGGGCCTATACGGATCGGGTAATGAATATGTACCGCGCGTCGCAGAATCACCCTTCGGTCGTCATGTTCTCGCTCGGGAAGCAGGGAGGACAGGGCTATGCGGCCTACGAGGCCTACCTGAGGCTCAAGGCGGCCGAGAAAGACCGTCCGGTGATCTACGAGGGTGCCGGGGCCGAGTGGAACACCGACTTCGTGGTCGGACGGCCCGACGGGCGCAATGCGTCGGACCGACGCTTTTCGCTGACGTTCGGGAGCCCCGAGAGCTACGAGGGTCGCACGGTGCCGGAAAACGCCACGTCGATCGCGCCGGGTTCGGCACCGGGGGATGTGACGATCCATAACGGATTCCGGGTCGCCAATCTGAAGAATTTCCGGGTCGGCTACCAGATCGTGGCCGGGGCGAAGCGTGTCGTCGCCGAGGGAATCTGCGTGGCCGACATTCCTCCCCGGGAAACGGCGACCGTCCGCGTGCCGCTCGACGGCGTGAAGCCGGGGAAGTACCGGATAAAAGTCACCGTGTCCCGCTGTGACGAGCCCGATCTGGCGCCGCAGGGCGAAACGCTCGCCGAAGCTTTCGTACCGTTGATCGTTCCGAAAGCGCCCAAGCAGTAGTCTTGCGTGTTACGGGAACGGCGAAAGCGGAGCTTTTCGGGCGGCTGTCGCTGACAGTCACAGAGAGCCGGGATGGCTGTCCGACAATCTTTAAAATACCTTTTGCCGGAGATCGCTCCGACGGAGCGGAATCGTAAAAAACGAACTCATGGGATTGCCCTTTCTTTCTCTGTCGTTCGGGTTTTGAAATCGGAATTGCGCTCTCCCGGGCGGGCGTCCCGACCGGAGGCGACAGGGAAAGAGGCATGGTCTCGGTATCTGTCCGCTACGGACGGAAGGGCGGAGAGGCGATCGGTCCGGCCGTCCGGATCGCGTTCGTCCGGTCTCGAGACCGTGAAGTCTCTGCCGGGCACCGGAGAAACGCATCCGTGACAAGGTCCGTGCGCCGGGTATGCGGAGGCTTCTTTCGGACGATCATTTCAGACGATCAATCTCGACAGCCGCTTGGCGATCAGCGTGCGTTCCTGATTCAGTACGGCGATCTGGTGCGTCAGCGCGGCCAGTTCGTCTTCGGGCAGCGACGGATCGGCCAGCTTCGCGCGAAGCTCCGCGATGATTTCGTCGATCACCTTCGACTTGTACAGAATGACGGCGCGCGGAACGGCCACCGGCAGTCGCTGCTGCTCGCTCTCGACGACGATGTCGAATTTTTGCCACAACCGGCTGACCGCATAGTTGTCGTCGCCTGTCAGCAAGTCGACCACTGCGGAGCATACGGCGGGATCGGTATGGTTGATCAGGGCGTGCGTTTCGACCGGTTCGCCCGTCGCGCGCATCCGTTTGTACTCGTCGTATATCTTGCGGTAGGCCGGGTTTTTCATCCGGATGCCGTTCTTGTCCAGGTCGGCGATGATGACTTCGGCTACGTTCAGTTCGACGACCTGCTTACCTTCGACATACTCGAAATTTTGCTCGCCGTACTTGACCAGGTATTTTACCAACTCGCGCTCCAGCTCGTCGATTCCGCTGCCGGCCTCGACCGCAGGCGGCAGGGTCTCGGGCCCTTCGCTGCGGTGACGGATCAGCTCCTGACGGCGGACGAACTCCTTTGCCTCGCCCCCGGCCGAGCGCTCGAGCCTGCGGAGCGCGATCTCGCGCAGCAGCACCTGCTCGTCGATCTCCATCTGGCGCGAGCACTCGCGCGTGTAGACCGAGCGCGTGATCGCGTCGGGAATCACCGAGATGCTCTGCACGATGTCGGTCACGAGAGCCGCCTTGCGCAGCGGGTCGTTGCCCGCATCCGACATCAGCAGCCTCGTTTTGAACGAGATGAAGTCCTCCTCGTGCTTCAGGATGAATTCCTGCAATTCCGTCGCATTGTGCTTGCGCGCGAACGAGTCGGGGTCGTCCCCGTCGGGCAGCAGCACGACGCGGACGTTCAGTCCCTCGCGCAGCAGCATGTCGATCCCGCGCAGCGAAGCCTTGATGCCGGCGCTGTCGCCGTCGTAGATCACCGTCACGTTCCGCGTGAAGCGGCCGATCAGCCGGATCTGCCCTTCGGTCAGCGACGTGCCCGAGGACGCGACGACGTTCTCGACGCCCGACTGGTGCATCTGGATCACGTCGGTATATCCTTCGACCAGAATGCAGCAGTCCTGCTGCACGATGGCCCGCTTGGCGTGATAAAGTCCGTAGAGGACGTCGCTCTTGTGGTAGATCTCCGACTCGGGCGAGTTGAGGTACTTGGCGACTTTCTTGTCGGTGCGCATCGTCCGGCCGCCAAAGGCGGTCACGCGGCCGCCGATGCTGTGGATCGGGAACATCACGCGACCGCAGAAGCGGTCGTAGTAGCCGCCCGTCTCGCGCTTGATCGTCAGGCCGGTGCCGACGAGGAACTGCTCTTTGTAGCCGTCGGCGAGCGCCTGCCGCGTGAACGCGTCGCCCGCCGACGGACAGTAGCCGAGTCCGAACTTGCGGATCGTCGCGTCCGAGAATCCGCGCTCGCGGAAATAGGCGATCCCGACGCTGCGGCCCTCCGGCGTGTCGTGCAGCGAGCGGACGAAGTAGTCGGCCGCGTAGCTCGATACGACCATCATGCTCTCGCGGTCGTCGTTGCGGCGCTGCTCTTCGGGCGTTTGCTCGCGCTCGGCCACCTCGATGCCGTATTTCTTCGCGACGTACTTCAGCGCCTCGGGGTAGGTCATGTTCTCGTGCTCCATCACGAACGTGACGGCGTTGCCGCCCTTGCCGCAGCCGAAACACTTGAACAGTCCTTTCGACGGCGACACGACGAACGAGGGGGTCTTCTCGTTGTGGAACGGGCAGCAAGCTTGATAGTTGACTCCCTTTTTCTTCAGCGTGACGAAGTCGCCGATCACCTCGACGATGTCGGCTGCCGAATAGATGCGGTCTACGGTCGCTTTATCGATCATTTCTGTTCAGGGAATAAGCGGTATCAAAGATACGATTTTTTTCGACCGCTTTATGCGTCCGGTCTGCATCGCCTGTCGGCCGGATGCCGGGCTTCCCCCTTATCCTGTTCAGGACCAGTGTGAAAAAACGGCGATTTTCCGGACCGGCCGGCATTCGGTCGAATGTTCCGCCGGGGGCTTATTACCGAGGTTCCGGGGCGGCTGTGAAAGCGGCGGCTACCCGATCACGCCGAGATGCTCGAGCAGGATGCGGGTTCCTATCGCGATCAGAATCAGGCCGCCGAACACCTCGGCCTTTGCGCCGAGCCGGGACGACGCCTTGCGTCCGATGCCGATTCCCGCCGCCGAGATAACGAGCGCCGACAAGCCGACGATCAGCGCCGCGACCAGTACGTTTCCGAGCTGGCCACCGGCGAACAGCCGGACCTGAACCAGCCCGATCGTGAAGCCCGTGATCAGCGCGTCGATGCTCAGCGCGATGCCCAGCAGCAACGTA
The DNA here is from genome assembly GCA_902491835.1 of uncultured Alistipes sp. Classification (GTDB taxonomy): domain Bacteria; phylum Bacteroidota; class Bacteroidia; order Bacteroidales; family Rikenellaceae; genus Alistipes_A. Next base: position 11,404 of record CABUJP010000015.1, read on the forward strand.
TTGCGCAGCGAGAGCAGATCGCTGCCCGATACGGAGTCGCCTCGTGCCGACAACCCTTCCTGAATCATCTTGCCCCCGATGAACAGCAGCAGCCCGAACGCGATCCAATGGTCGTAGTCGGCGATCAGCCGGCTGACCGTCTCGCCCATGAACCAGCCGATCACGATCATCAGGAAATGAAAAAGGCCGATCACGACCAGGAAGCGTACCTTCTGCCCGTGCGTCGTGCGGTCGGCCAGCAGCCCCAGCGTCAGCGAGACGGCGAACGTGTCGAGGCTCAGGGCTATTCCGAGCAGCAGTATGGCGAGCAGGTTCATCGGGGCAAAAATTTTGCACAAAAATACGAGGAATTATTCGTTTTCGGCGTCCCTTCCTATTAATAACGTAAATTTCTAACTTTGCGACATGGATTTCAAACTGGTTTCGGAGTACAAGCCGACCGGCGACCAGCCCGAGGCGATCGCCCAGCTCGTCGACGCGCTGCGCAGCGGCTGCAAGCACAACACGCTGCTCGGGGTCACCGGTTCGGGCAAGACGTTCACGATGGCCAACGTGATCGCAGCGCTGAACAAGCCGACGCTGATCATGAGCCACAACAAGACGCTGGCGGCCCAACTGTACGGCGAGTTCAAGAATTTCTTTCCGGAGAACGCCGTCGAGTATTTCGTCTCCTACTACGACTATTACCAGCCCGAGGCGTACATTCCGTCGACCGACACGTTTATCGAGAAAGACCTGTCGATCAACGACGAGATCGAGAAAATGCGCCTCAGCACGAGCTCGGCTCTGCTCAGCGGGCGCAACGACATCATCGTCGTGTCGAGCGTGTCGTGCATCTACGGCATCGGGAACCCCGAGGATTTTCACGCCACGTCCGTCGAGCTCCGGCTGGGGGACGTGATCAGCCGCAACAAGCTGTTGTACGGCCTCGTGGACGCGCTCTACACGCGCAGCGAGGCCGATTTCAAGCCCGGCACGTTCCGCGTGAACGGCGACACGGTCGATATTTACGTCGCCTACGGGGACAAGTGTTATCGGGTGATCTTCTTCGACAACGAGATCGAGATGATCTGCTCGATCGACCCGCATACGGGTCAGCGTCTCGAGGAGCTCGACCGCGTGATCGTCTATCCGGCCAACCTGTTCGTCACGACGCGCGAGCGCACGGAGCAGGCGATCCGGCAGATTCAGCTTGATCTGGGCACCCAGATCGAGTATTTCGAGTCGCTCGGCAAGCCGACCGAGGCGCGGCGGCTGAAGCAGCGCGTCGAGTACGATTTGGAAATGATCAAGGAGCTGGGCTACTGCCCCGGCATCGAAAACTATTCGCGCTATTTCGACGGCCGCGCGCCCGGCAGCCGGCCGTTCTGCCTGATCGACTATTTCCCGAAGGACTATCTGCTGATCGTCGACGAGAGCCATGTGACGATCCCCCAGATCCGGGGCATGTTCGGCGGCGACAGCTCGCGCAAGCACAATTTGGTCGATTACGGTTATCGCCTGCCTGCGGCCGTTGATAACAGACCATTGAAATTCAATGAATTCGAGTCGCTCGAGAACGAGGTGATCTACGTCAGCGCGACGCCGGCCGACTACGAGCTGATCAAGTCGGAGGGCTCCGTCGTCGAGCAGTTCATCCGGCCGACCGGGCTGGTCGATCCGCCGATCGAGGTCCGGCCGACGCTGAACCAGATCGACGACCTGGTCGAGGAGATCGAGGTCCGGGCCAAGGCCGACGAGCGCGTACTCGTCACGACGCTCACCAAGCGCATGGCTGAGGAGCTGTACAAGTATTTCGACCGGATGGGTATCCGCTGCCGCTACATCCACTCGGATGTCGATACGCTCGAGCGGGTGCAGATACTCGACGACCTGCGCGGCGGATTGTTCGACGTGCTGATCGGCGTGAACTTGCTGCGCGAGGGACTCGACCTGCCCGAGGTGTCGCTCGTGGCGATCATGGATGCCGACAAGGAAGGCTTTCTGCGCAGCGCCCGCTCGCTGACCCAGACGGCCGGCCGGGCCGCGCGCAACGTGGGTGGCCGCGTGATCATGTACGCCGACCGGATCACCGACTCGATGCGGCTGGCGATTCAGGACGCGAACCGCCGGCGCGAGAAGCAAATCCGATACAACAACCTGCACGGCATCGTACCGCGTCAGGCGATCAAGAGTGGTCGGGCGATCCTCTCGGGCGACGAATTGCGGCACGGCTCTGCGCGCTACGACCTGCCCGGTTCGAAGACCGGCTGCGCGGCCGACCCGGTGGCCGCCTACATGACCGACCGCGACATCGAGTCGGCGATCAAGATCGCCCGCGCGGCGATGGAGAGCGCGGCCCGGGAACTGGACTTCACGGCCGCGGCCGCCTACCGCGACCAGATGTACGCGCTGCAGGAAAAACAAAAAAGCATGCAGAAAAAATGACGCTGACCCGAACGCTGACCCGACTGATCGACCTGCTCTATGTCAAGCCGCTGCGCCGGATCGTTCCCCCGCAAACGTTCCGCTACGCTGCCTGCGGAGGGCTGAACATGGCTCTCGACCTGTCGCTGTACTCCTTGCTGTACAACTTCGTGCTCGACAAGAGAGTCGTCCATGTCGACGGTATCGTGGCGATCTCGCCCTACATTGCGGCTTTCCTGATCGTTTTTCCGATCACGTTCCTGACCGGATTCTGGATGAACCGCCACATCGCGTTCCACAGCTCGCCTCTGCGCGGTCGGGTGCAACTGTTTCGTTATTTGCTCAGCGTGTGCGGGTCGATCCTGCTCAACTATGCCTGTCTGAAGCTGCTCGTCGAGGTCTGCGGCTTCTACCCGACGCCGTCGAAAGCCGTCACGACGGCCGTTACGATCGTGTATAGCTATGTGATGCAGAAGTACTTCTCGTTCCGGGGGTGTACGGACCGGTAGCGGATACAGGCCGTTGTCCGGAACGTGAGGCATGGCGTTCGTGCGTTCGTTTTTCTTCGGATAGGTCCGGTTTCCGCGATGTTCCGGTTTGAGCGCTTCCGGAGAGGGCGGTCCGTTTGTCGGACCGGGCGGGAGCGGGATGCGATCGTCTGCGAGGCTCTCGGCCTCGCTTCGGGAGGCCGGACCGGTTATTTAGAACCCTATTCCATTGAAAAACTGTGAGAAGCCGTGCGGACCGTCGCAGCCGGACCGATGCGTAGGACGGTACGACGCGACCTGGGCAACGCAGTATGCCGGAATACTCCCCGCCGATCCGCGAGTACGCTCTGACCGGATCGCGTGCGGAACGCCGGGAGGATCGTAACAGTTGTCTTACCGGACGCGCAGCTTTTCCTTGATTTGCAGTATTTTCGTCGGCTTAATGCCGTTCAGGGCGCACAGCTTCGATACGGTGGTCGAATGCTGGCGGGCGATCTTGGAAAGCGTGTCGCCCTTTTTCACATAGTAGTATTGCCGGGAAGATGTGTCGGTCGAGGCGTTCGCAGAAACCTTCGGCGTGTCGTCGCCGTTTTCCTCGCCGGGCAGGAAGCCGGTCGCCCGCTCCGTCGAGACCCGGATTTTGCCGCCCCGGTTGTAGCAATAGATCGTCCGGTCGAGACGCAGGCTGCGGTTGTCGGGATCGACGAACAGCGTCGGGTTGAACGGCTCGCTCGCTATGCGAACCTCGAAATGGACATGTTCGGTCGTCGCCCGGCCGGTCCGGCCGGCCAGAGCGATCGGATCGCCCGCCTCGACCGCGTCGTTGACCTGCACGAGGTTCTTGGAATTATGGGCGTACACGGTCTCGATACCGTTGTAGTGGCGGATCAGGACCAGATTGCCGTAGCCGCTGTAATATTTCGACATCCGGACGACGCCCGGAAGCGCGGCCCGGACCGTATCGTTCGGCACCGCCTTGATGTCGATGCCGGTGTGCATACGGCTTCCCCGATACCCGAAAGGCGAGATGAGCTTGCCCGGATAGGGGTAGCAGAACTCGTCCTCATGCTCGCCGAGCGGCAGAATCAGTTCGCCCGACGAGGGGAACGGATTGTTGTATTTCAGCGGAATGCGTACGTTGGCGCTTTCGAGGTCGCCGAAAACCATTTCGGGACGGTTTTTGTCCGGAAGCACCGGGAGCAGGACCGGTGCGGCGTCGGCATGCTTTTCGCCGAGCTCGTCTATGTTGCCGACCGGCTGCGGCTCATCGGGTCGGCTTTCGGGCGCATGGCTTTCGGCACGGGCGAGCGTCTCCTCCGGAGTTTTTTGCTTCTTGCGCGCGCTGCCTGAGAACAGCGATTTGACGGACGAGCAGCCCGACAGTACGAGGGCCGACAAAAGAAGAACGGCTATGGTTCGTAGCGGAAGTCTGGTCATGAGTTCAGGGTTAACCGGCGATAAAAATAGGGATTTTTCGCGACAAAACCGCGCGACCGGGTCTCCCGGCCGCGCGTAGGCCGGGACGATCTCCGGGGGCGCCGCGCATGGTAAATATTTGTGAAATAAAGCTTATCTTTGTAATCGATTTATTCTGAAACCGTAAACGAAAACGCAATACGCCATGGATACTGAAAGAACGCGCTGCCTGATCGTCGGAAGCGGTCCGGCAGGCTATACGGCAGCCATATACGCCGCCCGGGCGAATCTCGCTCCGGTACTTTACGAGGGCATGGAGCCCGGCGGTCAGCTGACTACGACGACCAAGATCGAGAATTTCCCGGGGTTTCCCGACGGAATATTGGGGGCCGAGTTGATGGAGGCCATGAAAAAGCAGGCGCAGCAGCTTGGGGTGGACATCCGTTTCGGCATAGCGACGGGCGTCGATTTCTCGTCGAGCCTCCATAAGGTGACGATCGACGGGCGGAAGATCGTCGAGACAGACGCCGTGATTATCGCCACGGGAGCTCAGGCCAAGTATCTCGGCCTCGAGTCCGAGACCCTGTTCAAGGGGCAGGGCGTTTCGGCCTGCGCGACCTGCGACGGCTTTTTCTATCGGAATCAGGACGTGATCGTCGTCGGCGGCGGAGACTCGGCCTGCGAGGAAGCCACCTACCTGGCCTCCATATGCAACAAGGTTTATATGGTCGTCCGGAAAGATCATCTGCGTGCGTCGAAAGCCATGCAGCGGCGGGTGATGGAGACGCCCAACATCGAGATCAAGTTCGGGTACAATACCGTTCAGGTGCTCGGCGACGAGAACGGGGTGACCGGCGCGCTCGTCCGCCACAGCAGCGGCGAGGAGCTAGTGATCGATGCGACCGGATTCTTTCTGGCGATCGGACACACGCCGAACACGGCTGTTTTCAAAGGCGCGCTGGAGTTGGACGCGGAGGGCTATATACGGACCGAGCCCGGCACGAGCCGTACGAGCGTGCCGGGAGTATTCGCCGCCGGCGATGTGCAGGATCCGCACTACCGGCAGGCGATTACGGCGGCCGGGTCGGGTTGCATGGCCGCGCTTGACTGCGAGCGCTATCTGCTGGGGCTGTAATCGGGAAGCCGTGATCGATCTGCAAGCCCTTTTCCGCATAGAGGACGACTCCGCTTTCGAGCGTGCGGCGCTCGACGTGTTCCGCTTTCAGGCCGAGCGGTGCGAGCCGTACCGGGAATATCTCCGGCTGATCGGGGTCCGTCCCGAGCGGGTCGAGACGATGCGTGAGATTCTGTTTCTTCCGGTCGAGCTGTTCAAGACCCGGCGGGTTTACTGTTCCGACAGCGAGCCCCAGCAAGTGTTTACGAGCAGCAGCACGACCGGACAAACGCCCGCCAAGCACTATGTGGCCGATCTGAGCCTATACGAGCGGTCCTTTACGCTCGCTTTCGAGCGCTTTTACGGGCCGGCCGACCGTACGGCGATATTCGCCCTGCTGCCGAGCTATCTGGAGCGTGAGGGCTCATCGCTGATCTATATGGCCGACCGGCTGATCCGGCAGGGCGGAGGCGGGTTCTATCTGCACGATCACGACGCGCTGTTGCGCGACCTGCATGCGCACCGAGGACCGAAAATCTTGCTCGGCGTCAGCTATGCGCTGTGGGATTTGGCCGACCGGAAGCCCGGTCCGCTGCCCGGGACGATCGTCATGGAGACCGGCGGCATGAAGGGGCGCCGGCGTGAAATGCCCCGCGAGGAGTTTCACGGAATGCTCTGCGCGGCGTTTTCGGTTGCGAGCATCCATTCGGAGTACGGAATGGCCGAGCTGATGTCGCAGGCTTACTCTCAGGGCGACGGGCTGTTCCGGACGCCGCCTTGGATGCGCGTTCTGACCCGCGACCTGAACGATCCGTTCGCACGGACCGGCAGCGGTCGCAGCGGAGGGATCAACGTGATCGATCTGGCCAACGTCTACTCGTGCAGCTTCCTGCAGACGCAGGATTTCGGTACGGCGTACGACGACGGGACGTTCCGGATCGAGGGGCGTATCACCGGCAGCGAAATACGGGGATGCAATCTGCTCGTGCAGTAAAAGGCGAAGGCCGCGCGCATGCAGGCGGGCTCGGTTTTCCTGGTGGAGTAGCGCCGGGATATGTATGCGATGTATGACATAAAGGTCGGGGACCGGCGTCCCTTTGACAGATGAGTCCGTTATTCCCGAGCCGTACGATAAAGGTTATCCTGCAAAAATTCCTGAAAAGAAAAGGGACGGCGGCCGGTCGCTGCGCGCAGCTTTGAAGGCGGGTGAAACGAAAGATTCCGGCCCGAACGGGCAGCGCCTCTGTAAGCCGGGAACATAGGGAAAGCGTCGGGCGGGCCAGAGGGGGCTGCATGGCTTTCCCGTTTTCTGCACTGCCGTCGGATACGACCGTATGCGGTGAAGATATTCGTCCGTCCGTGACGAAGCGGCGTGTTGCGGTCCGCGGCCGAGAGGACCGTTCGGTGCTGTTTCCGAAGCCATGTATTCCGTTTCGGGGGATTCCGCGATCTTCCGAAGTTTCTGTGCCGGACAGAGTTTCGGTGCCCGGTTCCGGCGGATAACCGAACCGCCTTTTCTTCCTCTTCCGGACCGCTGCGCCTGCCGTTTCCCGGACGATTTTGCTGCCGGTCCGCGGCAGCGGATTCGGGCTTTTACTTCGTCTTTTTCCCTTCGTCTATCAGTTCCTCGAACCGGTCCGCTATCCGGCGAATGTCGTATTGCGACAGGTCGATTCCCTTCACTTGGGCCGAGTAGTCGCCCGACAGCGCGGCGCGGAAGCCCTCCGGGTCGAATGTCCGCTCGTTGAACGAAAGAATCGGCCGACCGCTCATCGCGTAGTCGATCAGCTTGCTCGGCGTTGCGTTCGAGGTCGCATTATCGAAATTGACGACGAAGTCGGCTTGAGACAATCGCTCGATCAGCTTTTCGCGGGGCAGCGGGTCGTGCAGTACGATTTCTCCCGTGACGCGGTCTTGCGCTTCGCGGATCATCTCGCGGAAGCAGGGATCGAGGTAGTTGACGTACAGGTCGAACCGGAAATCCGTGTCGAGCGTCGCGAGGAAGTCGAAGAAGAACCTCGGATCGCGGATGCGCTCGTAAAAGCGGCCGGCATAGGCGAATACGGGCTTCGCATGGGGCGTATACGGAAGTCTGCGGACGGCGCTCAGGTCGAATCCCTGCGGAATGATCCGGACCCGGTCGCGGTCGATATAGGGCGTATAGCACGGCAGCGCCTTTTCGACCGGAATCGTAAAATAGTCGAATTGCCGCGCCCATCGCTTCAGATAGAGGAAGTAGGCGGGGAACACCGTGCGCGCCACGTCGCCCCGGAACGGCGGATCGCTGAACTCGGCGATCGTCACGGCTGACCGCAGCGCCGCGTTGCGCCGCATCGCGCGGGACACGGCCAGATGAACCGCCGCGGGATAGGAGATCGACAGCACTGCATCGAACGGACCGCTCAGTTCCGACAAACGTTCGCATAGACCGGGGTCGTACTTGGCCCATAACTCGTGACAGTAGAAATAGAGCACGGCGCGTTGCGCGAATTTCGGCAGCAGGCTGCGGATTTTCCGGTTGCGCCGTGCCGTCGGCGTGCCTTTCTCCGGTTCGAGCCGGCTGGCCGAGTAGACGATTTGCAGCCCGTCGCCTGTCAGCGGGTTGCGGCGGTAGATCTCGCGGTTGGGCAGTAGCAACGTCACCCGATGGCCGCGTCGGACGAGTTCCCGGACCAGCTCGGTCGTGCGGAACGCGCGAGGCGACAGCTCGGGATAGCAGGCGTTCGAGACGATCAGTATGTGTTTTCGGTCGGACATGGCATGATGGGTTTGACTGTTTGGCAATCGGCTTCCGGGCGGGACGTCCGGTCCGCTCCGAGATTCCGGACGCTTTTCCGCTCCCGTGCGTTCCGTTTTCCGGGGCGCGTCGTCCGGAACGGATCGCTGTTTCGGTGTCGGCCGACTGCGGAATCTTCGGCTCCGGGATCGGGAACATATCGCACGGAGGCCGTCTTATCGTGCCGGTTCCGTGCGTCCGCGTGAGAGAAAGGATCCGAGAATCGGCGGAGCATCGTGCGTTTTCGTATGTATTCTTTTCTTTTTTCGTATGCTTGTGCGGGGAGATAAGACCGGCCGCCGGAACGAAAAGCATCCGGCTCGTTCGCATGAGGCCCCGGCCGTATCGGTCTCCGCTTTCGGCCTGCTGCGGATGTCTCCGGTTCCGTCTCCCCGGTCATGCGGACCGACAGTCCGGATCATGCGTCCCGCTCGGCCGGCGGCATTCCCCGCAACAGTCCCTGCGTGATGTTTCGCCGCATCCGGATCAGGTAGCGTCCTTTGATCGCCTGTCCCCGCAGCGCGTACCCGGTAGCCAGCACGAGCGTGCCTCCCCATTTGACCGCTTCGGCGAGCAGCCGCCGGCGGAAAGAAGACTTCCCCTCTCCGAGCGTTCGTATCCGTTCGCTGACGCCGATCATCCGCGTCAGCCGCTCGAAATACTCTTCCGACAGCTTCGATGCGGGCGTGATGTGACGGATCGCGGCCCCCGGCACGAAGTAATAGCGTATGCCCTGCGAGCGCATACGCATGAAAAAGTCTTTCTCCTCGCCGCCGAGCGGATTGGAGCCCGAGCGGCCGAGCGCCGTGTTGAAATTTCCGTAGCGCTCGAATAGCTTCCGCCGGAAACCCGAGTTGCCCACGCCCGGGTAGCGGCTTCCGCGAAACGGCCTGACGCGGTCGCCCATATCCATGGCGCCGGTGATCATTTTCTCTATGTAGTGCGAGTACCAGCGGGGCAGCGGAGCCTCGTACACCGGTACGACTGCCCCGCCGGCCGCGTCGCAGTCCGGTCGGGACCGGAAAAAGTCGCGGTAGCTTTTCGCGAAGTCCGGTACGGCTTCCTCGTCGTCGTCGATAAAAACGATGCACTCTCCCTCTGCCTCGGCGACTCCCCGGTTGCGGGCGTAGGAAATGCCTTGGTCGGGCTCGGCGACCATGCGTAACCTGAGCTCGGGATGCCGCCGGGCGAACTCGGCGAAGACCGCCGGCGTGTCGTCCGTCGAGTTGTTGTTCACGACGAGAATCTCGAACTCCTGCGCCGGCAGCGTCTGCCCGGCGAGGCTTTCGAGTGTCCGTAGCAGGTAGGCCGAGCGGTTGAAAGTGGCTATGACGATCGAGAGCGGAATCATATTCGGAGATTTTGCGACGCTTCCCTCCCCGGTCCGGGCCATACGGATCGTCGGACGAGGCAAAGGAATGTCCGGTGCAAAGCTACGAAAAAAAGCGAATCGTCCGACCGGACGAAGACATGGTTGCGACCATAGCCGGCTTCCCTTCGCGTCGGCTCGTTTCCGGGGGCACGTGTCGCATTCGGAACCGGCGGCATATCGTCGGATACGTTCGGAGGACCGCAGACGCGACGGGCCTCGGGGCGTCCCGCACTCGGACGGCATCGGCTCCTTTTATGGCGACTTGTTGTATCCTCGGGGCACTGCGGGGGCGACTCGCATGAACCGGCGGTGGATTGTAAGGCGCGACACGGTCGCATCAGCGAAAAGGAAAGGCTTTCCCGTTCCCGGTCCGAAGCGATGCTCGTACTTCGGACGATTCTCCTGTCCGGCTGTTCGGCGGATGCCGCGAACGGTCTCTTTTACGGAATTCCGCTTCCGGGGGATGCTGCCCGATTTCTCCGAACCGTCCGGCGAAAGGAAACCTTAGCATGCAAAAGACGGATGCTCGGGTTTTGTGTCTCTGTCCCGCTCGCTTTTGTCCCTTCGGCCGGCTATAGCCCGGCGATGAAGTCCCGCATGGCCCGCTCGTGCGCGTCGATGCTTTGCAAGAGCCGGAACTGAGCCTTCGACCGCTGCCAGTTATGGTCCGGGTGTCTGATCTTGTAGTATCGGTCGCCGTCCAAATAGTCCGTCAGAAATCGCACGGTCTGCATGTAAGTCAGCATCTGCGCTCCGAAGGGCAGCATCTCGCGTTCGACGTCCGTCAGGAACGAGGCTGCGCTTTCGAGGTAACCCTTCGAGAAGGAGCGGAAAATCTCCATGTCGACGCCGACCCGGTCCAGCTCGGGATCGTCCTCGGCGCCGGTATTGGCGCCGGTGCGGATGAAGTCCCCGAAGTCCGAAAGCACGTAGCCTGGCATCGTCGTATCGAGGTCGATCACGCAGAGCGGGCGGTCCCGCTCGTCGAAAAGCAGGTTGTTGACCTTCGTGTCGCAGTGTGTGACGCGCTTCGGAAGCCGGCCTTCGCGGTGGAGCCGTTCGGCGAGACACATCTCGTCGCTGCAGCCGAGCAGCTCGTCCACCATCCAGCGCACTTTTCCGAGACGCCCCGCTTCGTCGCGGGCCACGGCGTCGCGCAGGCCTCCGATCCGGAACTCGATGTTGTGGAAGTCCGGGATCGTCTCGCCCAGCGCCCCGTCCTCCATGTCCGACAGCATGGCCTGAAACTCGCCGAATGCCCGGCCGGTAAGCAGAGCCAGCGGGGCGCTGATCGTCTCGTGGGTGACCGAGCCGGCAATGAACAGCGTCATCCTCCAGTAATTTTCGCCGTCGAAATGGTAGAGCCTCCCGTCGCGGGCCGGTACGACGCGCAGCACGCGCCGGTCGAGGTCGTCCGCCCCGGCGGCGGCCAGCTTGCGGCGGATATGCGAGGTGACGCGCTCGATGTTGCGTTGCAGCAGTTCGACGTCTTTGAAAACGTGATGGTTGATTCGTTGCAGGATGTAATCGGGCGTCTCGTCCGAGACCGTCATAACCCGATAGGTGTCGTTGATCCATCCGTTTCCTACGGCCCGCAGGTCCGCTACGGTCCCCGCCGTATCGAAACGGCCGATGATTTCTCTGATTTTTTCCGTCTGCATTCGGTTTCTCTCGTGTTCGTTGGAGCCGCTCGGCGCGCGTCTCGCGTTCTGTCGGATTCTGTTCTGCCGGTCTATCTCACCGCATGGGAGAAGCCTTTGACCTTGTCCCATGCGCCCCGGGTGAAGTCGGGCACGAGGACCGGCATCCCGCCGTGCTCGGCCGATGCTTCGGTCAGCTCGACGAGCGACGACCACTCGGCCGCGTCGTATACGTCCATGTCGAGGGGCAGTCCGTTGCGCAGGCAGTAGATCAGCCGATAGTCCATGATGAAGTCCATTCCTCCGTGGCCGCCCACCTGTCGCGCCTTCTCTCCGATCTCCCGCGCGATAGGATGCTCGTAGACGGACAGCAGGCTATCGCGCTGCCGTTCCGGCAGCGGGGCGTGCGCGTTCGGATCGAGCGCGATCGTTTCGACGGGATATTTCTGCGCGAAGCCTTTCGTGCCGCTGATCGTGTGCAGCCGGTTGTACGGCCGGGGACTCGTCACGTCATGCTGGATCAGAATCGTCTTGCCCCGGGCGGTGCGGATCAGGGTCGTATTCATGTCGCCGAGCCGGTAGTCGCGCCGCGCCCATTGCGAGTCGGGGCCGAACTTCTCGCGGGCGGCGAGCGTCAGGCCGCGCTGGGCTGTCGACAGCGAAACGAGGCGCTCCATGCGGTCGCCCCGGTGTATGCCGAGAATTTGGCAGACGGGGCCGAGCCCGTGCGTAGGATAGGGATTCCCCGTGTGCCGCGTGTTGTAGTCGAGTCTCCACATGCCCTGATAACCCGTGCGGTCGGCCGTATCCAGGTTCAGCAAGCGCAGGTCGTGGATATAGGCTCCCTCGACGTGCATCACTTCGCCGAACAGCCCTTGGGAGGCCATGTTCAGCGTCGCCATCTCGAAAAAGTCGTAACAGCAGTTCTCGAGCATCATGCAGTGGCGGCGCGTGCGTTCGGCGGCGTCGACGAGCTGCCAGCACTCATCGATCGTCATGGCAGCCGGAACCTCGAGCGCGACATGCTTGCCGTGCTCCATCGCATAGACGGCGATCGGCGTATGTAGCGCCCACGGCGTACAGTTGTATATCAGATCGACGTCGTCGCGCTCGCACACCTTTTTCCAGTCCTGCTCGCCGGTGTATGCGGCCGCCTCGGGTAATCCGGCTCCGGCCAGTATCCGTTGCGCCCGCTCGACGGTCCAAGGACGTATGTCGCACAGCGCGACGACCTGAACGCCCTCCAGATGCGTGAAGCGCTCGACGGCCATCGAGCCCCGCATACCGAGCCCGATGAACGCCACGCGCACGGTCGGAATCGGATCGCAGCGCAACTGCAGCACGTCCGTCTGCCCTTTCTCGCGGCGGGGCTCGGCGAACACGAGCGTGCCGTTCTTGACCTTGGGAGCCTTGCCGTCGCTTCGGGCGGGCAGGGCGATGGCCCAGCACGTCAACAGGACGGCCAGCCAGCATTTGATTCGGTTTTCCATGAACGCGGAGGATTAGAACAAGCAAATATAGCAAAAGAACCCGATTCTGCCGTATCCGGCCCCGCCGTATGCCGCATTTTTGCCGGGAACGGGGCTCCGGGAAATGACGACGGATTATGGCGCATGAAAAAGAGGAATGTCCGCAGGCGGGAATAAATGCCTATCTTTGTTGGTACGGAGCATGGCGCGAGCCTTGCGGGCCGGGAAAAGAAAAGACGAACCGATTAAACTCTGAGAAAATGAATTTTCTGACGGAAGAGAAACTGACGATCGTCGGCGCAGCCGGCATGATCGGATCGAACATGGTCCAGACGGCTATCATGATGGGCCTGACACCGAACATCTGCGCATACGATCCCTACGCTCCCGCGCTGGAAGGCGTGGCCGAGGAGATGTTCCACTGCGGATTCGAGGGCGTGAATCTGACCTATACGAGCGATATAACCGAGGCGCTCGGGGGAGCCCGCTACGTCGTGTCGTCGGGCGGCGCGGCCCGTAAGGCCGGCATGACGCGCGAAGATCTGCTCAAGGGCAACGCCGTGATCGCCGCCCAATTCGGCAAGGACCTGCGGACTTATTGCCCCGACGTAAAGCATGTGGTGGTTATTTTCAATCCGGCCGACATTACGGGGCTCATCACGCTGCTCTACTCGGGTCTCAAACCGAGCCAGGTGACGACGCTGGCCGGCCTCGACAGTACCCGTCTCCGCTCCGAGCTGGCGAAACATTTCCGAATCTCGCCCGACCGGGTCGAGGGCTGCCGGACCTATGGAGGGCACGGCGAGCAGATGGCCGTGTTCGCTTCGACGGCTACCGTCGACGGCAAGCCGCTCGCGAAGCTGATCGGAACGCCCGAACTGACCGGCGGACAGTGGGACGACATCCGTCAGCGGGTGATTCAGGGAGGCAAGCGTATTATCGAACTGCGCGGCCGCTCGTCGTTCCAGAGCCCGGCCTACTTGTCGATCGAGATGATCCGGGCCGCTATGGGCGGCGAGCCGTTCCGCTGGCCGGCCGGAGTCTATGTCGACGACGACCGCTTCCGGCATATCGTCATGGCCATGGAGACCGTGATCGACCGTACGGGCGCTCATTACAGGGAGCCGGACGGCACGCCGGAGGAGATCGCGTCGCTCGAGGAGAGCTATCGCCATCTGGCCAAGCTGCGCGACGAGGTGATCGCCATGGGAGTGATCCCTCCGATTGCCGAATGGGCAGGGCTCAACCCGAATATGCGATAGGCACGGTTTCGCCTCCGTGAGTGGGGCGAGGGGGCGGTAGGAATTTGTCGTCTCGTGCTTTCGCCGTTTCCCCTTGTCTCGAGCATGGTTGCTGCTCGGAAAGGCGACGGCCCGGACCGGCGGCAGCCGGCTTGCGGGCGAGGATTCCGGGCCGGAGAGCGGCTCGGTCTCCGTTTTCGCTCTCGGGCGACCGGAGGGTACGCCGGGATTGACGACAAACCGGAATTCTCCGCTCCGTCGGCCGCGGCGGATAGGAAGCACGTCAGCGGAAAAATCCGCCGTGACCGGAGACGGAGTGTTTTATGCTCCAAAGGCTGTCCGGACAGTCTGATAATCGAAAAATCGCCCCTGCCGAGGCAATTGTCGGCAGGGGCGATTCCTGTTTCCGGGGACCGGTCGGACAGTCCCTGATCTTACGTAACGGAATGGACCGGGGCTTAACGGCCGGACTCTTGCTCTTTCCGTTTGCCGAACGCTTCGTCCACTTCCTTCTTTTTTTGCTCGTGGTCCTTTTTCGTGTATCCCTTCACCTCGTCGACGAGATGGTCGACCTCATCGCGGAAATTCTGCTCGCATGGGGTGCATGTGTTGTTCTTTTCCATAACTGTTTGCTTTTGATGTTTACGGAACACGACAGCAAAATGCGTACAATTCCGTTCCTCGAGCGGAATCTTTTTCGTTCGCGGCTTGTCCGTGTCCGGACGAGGATCGCTGCCCGTACGTGAACCGGTGCTGTTCCGTGATTCTTTATCGCATGCTCTGTTCCGTGTCCGCATGGCGACACCTGCCTCATCGGAATGGCTTTCGCGAACGGGGCGTGTCACGAGGACCGGTCCGGAGTTATGGATTTTGAGCATGACGGACGCGATAATCGGCCTTGACGGAACGATTCGCACGACTCGACGGTTTCTGCCGGGGTCGGGCGAGGAGGCCGTCCTCCGCATTTATTGGAAAAATGGAGCGAAAAGAGTGTCCGTGTACGGGAAAGCCATGCGTGCCGGTAGTCGGTCAGGAATGCTGCGGCATAGGGCCGAATATCGAAAAAGGCGGACGATCCGAAAGGACCGTCCGCCTGAGTAGCGGGGGGAGGACTCGAACCT
>CABUJP010000016.1:0-26320 GCA_902491835.1 uncultured Alistipes sp.
GTATTTTTCGTTCTTTCCGTCGCCGGAAAAATTAGCCGTAATTGCACAAAATTAAGCTTTTTTCCGGAAAATCAAACGTCCGCGCCACGAAAAAAGCCGCCCGGAAGCCTCCTTGCGCGCTCCGCCCCGAAGCATGCGACCCTGCGACATTCCCGGCCGGAGACACCCGCTCCCGGCCGGCTTGGACGGCTCCGCCTCGTTCGCCCCGAATGCGACAGGCAGGCATCAAAAAAGGCGGGCACTCTGCGAGTGCCCGCCCGGCGTACGTTCGTACCGTCGTTATTTGTTGGCAGCCTTCTTATCGTAATGTTTTTGATAGCGGCTCATAAACTTATCTACGCGTCCTGCGGTGTCAACCAACTTCATCTTACCGGTGTAAAACGGATGAGACGTGTTGGAAATTTCCATCTTATACACGGGATAGGTTTCGCCGTCCACTTCGATGGTCTCCTTTGTCTGGACGGCGGACCTGCACAAAAACACATGATCGTTCGACATATCCTTGAAAGCCACAACGCGGTAGTTGTCCGGATGAATCCCCTTTTTCATGGTGTTTGTTTTAAAATATATGAATACTCCTGTAAATGCGGTGCGAGGCTGCAAAGGTAATAAACAAATGCGGTTTTCCAAAATTCCCGGAAGAATTTGTCGTCCGGCCGACCGGACTAAGGCTTATAGCTGACGACCAGCACCTTCGAATACTCCCAGAACTTGGTCTTGTCCTTGATCTGCAACTCTTCGAACACGCCGTCTCCGTTCATCACGAACTCGTACGAGCCGGCCGGATGCGAGCTGACGAGCACGGCCTTGCGGTGGCCTATCTTCAGACCGTCGAAATTCCGGATGTCGATCTGAGTGAAGCTTTCGAGGCTGCGGTTCTCGTTGATTTTCAAAGTACGGCCTATGAAGCCGCTTTTATAGACGATCTCTTTCTGAAGCAATTCCTTCTCAGGTCCGACCATGTAGTAGCCTGTATTCAGTATGTCGCTCTGCGTTTTGAGGTCACCCTCGAGCGAGGCTTTCTCCACCGAGAGGTCGCTCACCTGCGTATGGAGTCCCGTCACCTGCTCGCTGAGCTGAGCTACCTGCACGTTCATGTTTTCGAGATTCTTGCGGAGCATGACGATCTCCTGATCTTTCGACTCGACCTGCGATTGCAGCTGAGCGATCAGCTTCTCGAGACTCGCGACCCGCACATTGGCCTTTTTGAGCTGGTCGGCCGACTGCTGGAGCCGGTCGATCGTGCGGCGGTTCTCCTGCAGCAACCGGTCGATCGCCGCGATATCCTCGTTGATCTTGACGGCCGACTGCTTCGGAATCTCGCCGCTGTCGAGACTGGCGTTGATAATGTTCTCTCGCAGCTTGATCGCGCTCAGGTTCTCCGCTACGGCATTCATCGACGCGAACACATCGTTGATCACGGAATCCTTCTGAGCGACGATCCGTTCGAGCGAGTCGCTCCGGTTCGCGGACGAGCCGTTCTCGGGCGAGCGTCCGCACGAGGCCAACAGCCCCAAAAGTAACATCAAATGTAAAATTTTCCCCATTACCGTAAAGCAATTTAAGTCTATGTCGCAGGCCGAGGCTCCGGACCGGCGTCAGAACGCCACCCGTATGCCCAGACCGAAATCGGCCGCATGAAAACCGGTTTTCCCGATCACGTTCAGATTCGGCTTGTAGTCCAAAGAGAATGCCAGAGGAAGATCCCGTATCTTGTACTCCAGCCCGATGATTCCGTTCACGCCGAACGTGAACTCGCCGTCGTCGTAATCCCACGACCCCAGGTTCGCCCCCGCCCCGTAGTAGAACTCGAAGCCCTCGCCGATGACCGGAATCGTACGCTCGTACAGGGCGTATATGTTGAATCCCTGCGCGAAGTCGAGCATGCCTTCCAGCGCGTTGGCCGGATCGAAATGGTAGCGCACGCTCAGCCCCGTCGCAGTGACTCCGCCGCGCACACCGACCGCGCATTGATAATTCTGGGCGCTGAGCCCCGTCACCGCCCAAAGCGCCGCGACGATCAGTCCGATCCGTTTTCTTCCCATACTCTCCGAACGATGTTTCCGACAAATATACGAATTATCCGCTTGTTTCCGACTTTCCGGCGGCTGCGGCGCACATGTGGAACGACCGCTTCCGCTACCGGAGCATGAATTTCCGCGTGAACCGGCGCGAGGGACCGGACACTTTGCATACGGGCCCGCCTCCGACCTGTCCGAACACCCTCTTTCTTCCGTGAACTGCGCCGTCCTTCGACCCTTCTACATTCACAGCCGAGCAGGACAAGCCCTCTCCCGTTTTCGCGTCAGAATTGCAACTTCACGCCGAAAAGCGCGTGCACTCCCAGCGCGGGATACATATTGTAATAGAACATTTTCTGATTGGCCAAATTACGCCCCTCGACGAAAATGCCGATCGTCTTCGACAGGTTGTACTCGGCCTCCAGATGCACGTCGACCTGCATGTCCACATGCTGACGGACGAAAGGCTGCGAGCCGTTCACCCAATCGGTGAAGTCACGCGGACCCAGCACGTCCGCTCCGGCCTTCAGCAGGAACTTGTCCTTGTAACGATACTCGAGCGTCAGGCCGGCCGACAGGTCCGGCAGACCCAAATAGTAGGCAAGCCCCGGAGAATCGGGCGACTCGCGGTAGCGGTCCTTCGTATCGTACCAACGGTACTGCACCGAGAGCAAGGCCCCGAACGAGCTCGAAAAGCGGGCCTCGATCTCGCCCCCGACGGTCCACATCGACACGTCGGCATGCAGCACGTCGAACGTATTGCCCGCCGCATGCAAAGCGCCCAGCCCCTCGCACCGGTTCGCATAGAAATTCATGTTCCGGTAGCGGGAGTAGCCGCCCCATACGTGGTAAGCGAACGACGAAGCGACGCCTCCCCGGATGCCGAGGCGGCCGTTGTACTCGGCCGTGTTCTTTCCGTAACGGCCTTGGAAAACGTACGGATTGCTCGCCACCGTCGCGCGGTAGCCGTTGTTGCGGTACTGCCCGTCCACCCTCAGATAAGGCACGAAGCCGCCTCCGGCCGGATTCCAAAGGAACTCGACCTGCGGAAACAGCGCGCTCTCGTTGCGGAAACCGTCGTTGTCGAGCACATAAGTCACACCGAGCGCGATTTCGGCCCGGCCCGAGCGCAACCGGTAAAGGGGAGCTATCGTCAGAATCCGGTCCTCGTACATCGGCACGGTTTCCGGAATTTCCTCGAAATATTGAGCCTTCAGACTCCCTGCTCCCTTGTAATAGGCGTAACCGACATGCAGCGTCACCTCGTGGCGGCCGCCGAACCGCTTGCCCAAATCAAGAAAGGCCTTCACGTCGCCCTCCTTCTTATCGAAACGGTCCTGAAAATAGGCCCCCTCGGCCCCGAAGCGGATATTGAAGTAGGAAAGGTCCTCGAAGGCATGACCCAGCACGAGGCGTCCGCGCACGGTCGAGAAATTCTGTCTCAGCCCCGAGGCGGACCGGTCGAGCGGCCAAAGCGCCGGATCGTAATCCGGGTCCTCGACGAGAAACGTCGTATCGTACCCGTAGCGACTGATCTTGTCGTAGTCGTAGCCTATCTCGCCGGAAATCCCGAAACGACCGAAGCGATGCTCGCCATAGGCGCCCACGCTGTTGAACGTCTGTGCGGCGGGCGTCTTGATGCCGTTGACGTTCTTGATGTCGCTCCAGCTCCCGTAGTGGTTGACGTACACGCCCCACTTGCCGTCGCGTTTCTGCGTCGAGGAGAAATAGGCATCGAGCACGCTCTGCAGCGGAGCGCCTACGCCGGCCTTGACGTACAGCGGACCGAAAGTCCGATAGTCGTCCAGATTGACCTGCACGGGCTTGATCGGCGTCACGCCGAACCCTCGGGTGACCGGCCGGGGCGTCACCGAGAAATCGACCTCGGGGCGCAGCGCGACCGTATCGACCATGTTGGGCTTGACACCCAGCTTCGAGGCGGCATTCACCGACGGCTCGTACTCGCGCGTCACCTCCATCTCGCGGTTCAGGTCGCCTCCGGGCTGCTGGGCGCGGGCCGGCAGAAAGGTCAGCGCAACGGCCGCGCACAGGATCGCTTTGTTCGTTTTCATCTCACTTATTTCGGTTGAGTGTCATTATTTCAGCGCATCGATTTTTTGCTGGGCCTCCTCGACCACGCCGTCCGTCCGGTCGGCATAGCCGTCGACTATGCTCTGGTAGGTCGCCCTCGCCTGAAACGCGTCGTTCTTCTTGACATAGACATCCCCCAGCAACAGGAAAGCCTTGCCCATCCAGTATTGGAACGGCAGTTTCTTGTCGGAAAGGGCGTAAACTTCCTTTTCGGCCCCGGCCAGATCGCCCTGCCCGAACAGAATCGACGCGATGCGGTAATGGGCCTCGGCCGCCTCGCGAGTGCGGGCCTCCGTCGCCTTGCGGTAATGGCCGAGCGCATCGTCCGGCCGCCCGGCCGCATCGAGCGAGCGAGCCTTCGCGAAATGAGCGGCGGCGGCCAGATCGTCGGCCGCATAGGGCGAAGCGAGCACCTCGTCGGCCGCCCGGCCGAGCGCCTCCGTGTCGGAAGTCAGCGTCACGGCTTTCAGATAGCCGTCCAGTCCCTCCACGGCCACGTTGCGCTGAATAGCCGTCGAAGCGAGCCTTTTGTAAAGCTCGGCAGCCCCGGCGTAGTCCTTGTCCTCCATTCGCATCGAGGCGGCCTTGCGCAGCGCGACGGACTGATACCGGTTGCTCGGCATGGCCGCCACCTCCTCGAAAGCGGCCAGCGCGCCCGCACGGTTGCCCTCCCGCAGCGAGCAGTCGCCCAGCGCATACAGCGCGTCGGCCCGGTAAGCCCCCTTGGGATACTGCCGCAGGTAGCCGTCCATCAGCGGCAGCGCCTTGGCATACTGACCGCTCTGATAGACGCGGTCGGCAGCCGCGAACGACAGCGAGTCGCGTTCGACGACTGTCACGTTCGTCTCGACGCCGCTCTGCTTCGCGAAAGCGAAATAGGAATCGACATCGTTGTTGTCCACGTATATGTTCTTGATGCCGAGCATTGCGTCCTTGGCCCGGGGCGACGACGGATACTGCGTGACGACCTGCTTATAGTAGCGCAACGCTTCGGCATCGTTGCCCAGATTCCGGTAGATCAGCCCCAGCTCGGACAGCGCGCCGACGCAGTAAGGCGACTGCGGATAGCCGGCGACCAGTCTTTTAAGTACGTTCGCACCCTCGTTGAATCGCTCGTGGCGGACATAGGTGCGTCCCAGCTCGTACATCGCGTCGTCGACGTACTCGCTGTTGCTCTCCCCGATGATATCGATCAGCGACTCGACCTTGCGGTCGTACTTGTCGACCAGCCCGAGCATCACGGCGCGCTGGAAGCGCGCATAGTCCTTGCCCGAGGCGCCGATCGAAATCGCTTTGTCGTAGTTCTCGATCGCCTTGTAATACTCTCTTTGCGCGAACGCAATGTCGCCCAGTCGGTTGAACGCGTCGGCCCGCAGGGCGTCCTTGGTCGTATAGGCCGAAACGAAACGGTTGAACCACGAGGCGGCCTCGCCCCAATCCTTCGCATTGAAGCGGCAATAGCCCACGTTGTACTGAGCCATCAGATTCTCGCGCTCGCCGCGGGGCGACAGCGACACGTAAGAACGGTACAGCGGTTCGGCCTGCCGGTAATCGCCCTTCTTGACGAGCGTTTCGGCACGCCAGAACTTCGTCAGCGCGGTATACTTGGCCGTGTACCGATTCGCGTCGGCCACGTCGAACAGCTCGAGTGCCCGGTCGTAGTCGCCCGCCTCGAAATACTCCAGCGCGCGGAAATAGGCGATTTTCTGCAAGGCCATCTTCACGTTGTTGTCGGGGTCGGGGACCAGCTTGATCGCCTCGTAGGCCGCGTCGTAGTTGCGGGAATTGAAATAGGCGGCCAGCAGCAGCTCGCGCGCCTCCCCCACGCGGGGCGACGAAGGAAACGACTCGATGTAGTTGTTGAGCACGGCGATCGCCCCGTCGAAAACCCCGCCGTCCTGCTCGTACTGCAGCTTGCCGTAGTTGAACATCGCCTCCTCCTTGATCCCGGGATCGTAATCGGCGGCCGAAGCGAGACCGAAAGCGCTCATCGCCTTCGCGCGGTCGCCCGTCTGCAAATAGCAGTCGGCCAGATGGAAGCAAGCGTTCTGGGCCAGCGCGTCGCTCCCCGAGGCGACCTGCGACAAGCGCTCGACCGCCCGGTCGTACTCCCGGTCCGCATAGTAGCAATAGCCGGCCAGATAGAGTTCCTCGCGCCCCATCGGGCCGCCCAGCTTCTCGTAGTTGTCCATATAGGCGAGCGCGTGCGGATAATCGCCCTGATGGAAGTATGCCTCGCTCACGATACGTGAAATCTCGCGCTGCCGGCTCTCGGTCGACTTGGCGAGCAGCGGAATCCCGTGCTCGATGACATAAGGATAGTTGCCCTGCTGAAACTCGATCTGCAACAGATAGAAGGGGACGACCGGCTCATAGGAAGGATCGGCGGCCAAGGCCGAGAATCCCCGCTTGGCCGCGTCCAAATCGCCTCTCGTATAGTCGATATAGGCTATATAGTAGGTGGCATGAGGCAGATACCGGGAATCGGACGAGCAATTCTTGAAATAGCCGTAGGCGGCCTCCGCGTCGCCGCACATATAGGCGGCATAGCCCGTCCGGAAATTATACTGGTCGTAGTCGGAAAAGTCGAGCTCGTAGGGATCGACCGTCCGATACTCGTCATATGCCTTCCCGTAATCTCCCTGCTCGTGATAGAGCGTGCCCAGCGCAAAGCGGACGTCGTTGGCACGGATCGAGTACGGATAGTCGTCCAAAAAGCGCTCGAGCAATTCCTCGGCGTTGGTCTGCCGCATCTGCGAGGCGCACAAGGCCCGATAGCAAGACGTTTTCTCGAGGAAGGCGGCATCGTCCTGCCCGGCTTCCCGGGCCGCCTTCTCGAACTCGGCCTGAGCCGCCGCGTACTTCTGCCTCTCGTACAGGGACACGCCCCGGTCGTAATGGGAGTCGGGTCCTCCGGGGGACGCGGCGGCCTGACGGACAGCGCACAGGCAAAAGCACAGGCAGACCGCGGCCAACAAGGATTTCTTTCTCATAACGATTCAGATTATCGAACGAGCAAAGTTAGTAAAATTTATCGATCCGCTCCGCGCCCTGCCCAAATAGTTCGGCCGCTATTTCTCATCGAGCCGGACGGCCGCGCGCAACTTGGCGCTGCGAGAGCGCGGATTGCGCTCCACCTCGCCGGCGGAGGGCGTAAGGGCCTTGCGCGTCAGCACCTGCCAGCACGAGCGGACCCGGCCATAGAAATCCTTCTCGGGAAGCCCGTCGAAACGGCCGCTGCGCATGAAATTCTTCACCGTCCGGTCTTCCAGCGAATGATAGGCGATCACGACCAGACGTCCGCCCGGACGAAGTACGCGCTCCGACTGCTCGAGCATCATCCGCAAAGCCTCCATCTCGCCGTTCACCTCGATGCGCAGCGCTTCGAGAGGAACTTGCTCTCGGCCCCCCGGGGAGTGACCGGCGCGACGCAGGCGACCAGCTCGTCGATCGTCCGAAGCGGACGCTGCTCGCGGCTGCGGACGATGCAGGCCGCCGCCCGGTGCGGCGTGTCCAGCTCGCCGTAATCGCGCAGGATGCGCGTCAGCGCCGCATGATCGTACTTGTTCACGATGTCGGCCGCCGTCAGGGCGGCTCGCTGATTCATCCGCATGTCGAGCGGAGCGTCGAAGCGGAACGAGAACCCCCGCTCCCGCGTATCGAAGTGATGGGACGACACGCCCAGATCGGCCAAAATGCCGTCCACCCGCTCGACGCCGTGACAACGCAGCCACCCTCGCATGAAGCGGAAATTGGACTCGACGAAAACGAGCCTCGGATCGTCGGGCAGGTTCCGCCGCGCATCGCGGTCCTGATCGAAGGCGAACAGGCGCCCGCTGCCGGAAAGCCGCTCGAGAATACTCCGCGAATGGCCTCCGCCGCCGAAAGTCACGTCCACATAAGTCCCGCCGGGACGGATATCGAGCAATTCGATGCTCTCATCGAGCATTACCGGTACATGATAGGTTTCCATAAGCGAACAAATGGCGACACGGCCCAAATGTACGAACTTTTAGCAGGAAAGCGCGCGAATTGCTACCTTTGCCGCACAAACCGTCCTCGATATGACCGAAGAAAACTGCCTGCAGGTCGACCTGGAACGGGTCATCCGCGACAAAAACCCGTCGCTGGCCCGCTGGCTACCGCGACCGCTGCTCTCGTACCTGAAGCGGACGATCCACCAAGACGAGATCAACCGCATCCTGAAAAGCTATTCGCACCTCGACCCGATCGGCTTCATCCGGGCCACGCTCGCGGACATGCGGATCGGCTACCGGTCGCAGGGGCTCGACCGCCTGCCCTCCGACGGCCGCTACCTGTTCGTGTCGAACCACCCGTTCGGCGGCATGGACGGCATGATGCTGTGCGCCGAGCTGAGCACTCGTTTCAGCGAGGTGCGGATCATCGTCAACGACCTGCTGATGAACCTCCGGCCCCTCGCGCCGCTGTTCGTCCCGGTCAACAAGCACGGCCGGCAGAACGCCCGCTACGCGCAGACGCTGCGCGACACATTGGAGAGCAATGCCCAAATCGCCACGTTTCCGGCCGGTCTCTGCTCGAGAAGGCATCACGGACGGGTAACCGATCCGCGCTGGAAGCACAGTTTCGTCAAAAACGCCCTCGAGAGCCGCCGCGACATCGTACCGGTCCGTTTCGACGGCGAGCTGTCGTCGTTTTTCTACAACCTGTCGAACCTGCGTTCGGCTCTCGGTATCCGGGCCAATATCGAGATGCTCTACCTGCCCGACGAAATGTTCCGCCAGAAGGGCCGGCATTTCGAGATTCGATTCGGCGAGCCCGTCCGGTGGCAGAGCCTCCGCGACGCGCCGGCCAAAGTCTGGGCCGGACGGATACGCGACATGGTATACGGGCTGGGGAGCGAATAGTCAAAAATCCGTGGCGTCCGGCGGATTTTGAAATTGTTTTTATAAATTTGCCCCAAATTGAGACACTGGGGGATGAAGCCTGTAATCGATCCGGTAGCCGCCGATCTGATAGAAAACGAACTGACGCCCGAGCGCCTTCTGCGGCGCACAAACAACGGAGGCAACGAGATTTACGTCATGCGCGCGAAAGAGTGCCCGAACCTGATGAGGGAGATCGGACGGCTGCGCGAGCTCTCTTTCCGCGACGGAGGCGGCGGAACCGGAGCGGACGTCGACATCGACGAGCTGGATCTGGATCCGGAAGGGTACGAGCAGCTTTTCGTCTGGGACCCCAAGGCGAAGGAAATCGTCGGGGGCTACCGCTATATCATCTCGCGGAGCACGCACCCCAAATGCCTCTCGACCGAGCATTACTTCCGCTTCACCGAGCGGTTCCGCAACGAGTACCTGCCCTACACGATCGAGCTCGGACGCTCGTTCGTGCAGCCCCACTATCAGGGGTCTCGGGCCAATCCGAAAGGACTTTTCTCGCTCGACAACCTGTGGGACGGGCTCGGCGCGCTGGTGGTGAACAACCCCGACATGCGCTACTTTTTCGGCAAGGTCACGATGTACGGCAGCTACGACAAGGAGGCGCGCAACATCCTGCTGTACTTCCTTCACAAATATTTCCCCGACCGCGAGCATCTGGTCGAGTCGATTCATCCGATCGAGCTGCACTTCGACGAGGAGCGCTTCGAGCGGATGTTCTGCGGCGGCAGCT
Source organism: uncultured Alistipes sp. (assembly GCA_902491835.1). Lineage (GTDB taxonomy): Bacteria > Bacteroidota > Bacteroidia > Bacteroidales > Rikenellaceae > Alistipes_A. The sequence continues at coordinate 9,762 of CABUJP010000016.1, forward strand.
ACGCGGAGGATTACAAGATCCTGATCCGGGAAATCCGCAAGTACCGCGAGAACATTCCGCCGCTGATCAACTCCTACATGAGCCTTTCCCCGTCGATGAAGGTATTCGGAACGGTCGTCAATCCCGATTTCGGCCATGTCGAGGAAACAGGCATCCTGATCACGATCAGCGACATATATCCGAAGAAATCACAACGGCATTTCCGGTTCGAGGCCTGAAATCGTTCGGCGGGTTCCGCCCGTTTCAGGTACGGGTAAAGCCCTTCCGGCCCGGGAAAAGATTTTTCAGCGTCCGGCCTGCGAACGCACGGCCGACACCTCATCGGACCGGCCACCGCTCGCCGCATCGCCCGTCGCCGATGCGAAACCGCCCTTTCCCCGGCACCGGTCGGAATTCGCTCGCCCGTACATAACGCATGAATGACGGCCGAAAGCCACGAATAGCATCTCCCGCAGAAGCGCGCAGAAAATCGCATCACTCCACCTCGGAACCGGCCTCAGCCTCTTCCCGGGCTTTGGCGCGCTCGACACGGGCCGCCAGCAGAATGCTCACCTCGTACAGCGAATAGAGCGGCACGACGACCAAAAACAGGCTGAATACGTCGGGAGGCGTAATCACGGCGGATACGATGGCCAAAAGGACGATCGCATACCGGCGGTTCTTGCGCAGAAACGCAGCCGTCACGATCCCCATGCGAGCAAGGAAATAGATCAGCAGCGGAAGCTGAAACACGATCGCGCAGGCAACCGACACGGTCAGCACGGTCGAAAGATAGGACTTGACGTCGATCATGTTCGCAATCTCGGGACTGGCCTGATAGCCGGCCAGAAAGTTGATAGACAAAGGGACGATCAGAAAATAGCCGAACAGCAGGCCGGAAAAGAAGCAGAGCGAGACGTAAAATACGAACATCCGGCTCTTGTAGCGCTCGTAGTCGGTCAGCGCGGGCGCGACGAAACGCCACAACTCCCATAGCAGATAAGGAACTGCCAGCACGACACCGGTTACCATCGATACCTGCATGTGCAGATTGAACTGCCCGCCCAGCGCCGTGTTGATCATGTTCAGCTTGATCGAATTGATGCAGAGCGTCGCATCGCCCAGCAGCCGGTGCGAAATCTGGCACAGGATGCGATTGGTCGGGAAATCGGGCGACTGGGGGCCCATCAGCAGCACGTCGATAATGAACCGCTTGCACAGAAAAGCCGCGATCATAATGACGAACAGAGCCAACCCGCCGCGCAGCAGATGAGGCCGCAACGCCGCGACATGCTCAAAAAAAGTCATCTCGTTATCGGATGACTTTTCCAGTTTATCGGTCATAGGTCCGGGCGATTAAGCGAACGCGCCCCATGCCGGACGGGACGCCGCTCGGGAAACGAGCGAGGGAAACTATTTGGTCGTCTCGTCGGTCGGTTTGGTCGTCTCGTTCGACTTGGCCGGCGTTTCGGCCGTATAGTCCTTGTTGACGGCATCCTTGAACTCCTTGATGCCCCGGCCCATGCCGCGCATCAGCTCGGGAATCTTCTTGCCGCCGAAAAGCACGAGAATCAGCGCGACGATGATAACTACCTGCCAAGGGCCGATCACCCCCAACAGAATCAACAAAGGTAAGCTCGACATAATTATGATCGTTTAAGTTTTTACAACGACTCCGTGCGGAGAATCTTGACCGCCCCTACGAGCGGTCCTCCGCATTCTGCAAATATAACATAAAAAAAGGGGATTTGTTGTACCGCCGGACGAAAATTTATGCCGGCCGGGCACAACTGCCTTGTCCACAAACGAACGGCTCCCTGCTCCGGGAACAGCGGGATCGAGCTTCGATTCCCGACGCAGACGTTTCGTCCTTCTCCGACGGCCGCCTCGGCAGAGCACAGAAAATCGCCCGAGTGCGTTTCGTCCGGGCCGACCTCGCGCCGGCGCTCCGGAACAGGGAAGCGACAGGACGGTCGAAGCGACGAGCGGTCTCCGACAGACCCGGACACGATAACCCGGTATGCGTACTCGCCGGAACCGGGCGGACGCTCCCGACTCCGCTACGAAAAGTACCGCTCCGACCGAATAGCCGAATGCCCTGACCGTGCGCCGGCCTATCGCAACGGGCGTCCCGAGAAAGCATAAGGAATCCAACGGCCGTTTCAACCGCGAGAGCCCCTGCTCCGTGCCGGATTCGTTACCGGGATCGACGGAATCGCTCGAATCCGTACTCGAAAGGACAAAAGCTCGCCGACCGCCAAAACGCCGCCGCCGGAAAACGGAGAGGGCTCCGGCCATTCAGCCGGAGCCCTCCGTATCCGATGCGCCGCCCTACTCCGCAGCGAAGAAATCGTACTTGCCCGAGCCGATCTCGACAGTCACGAAGCCGTCGGCTTCCGTCACCGACTTGACGGCCGGATTCTCGGAGAGCGGCTTGCCGCCCTCGGTCACCTGTCCGGCCGACGAAGCCGGAATCCGGACGCTAGCCGTCGAGTTGGCGGGTATCTCCACTTTCCACGACAAGCCCTGCCCGTCGCGGCTCCAGCGGCTTGCGATCGGGCCGTAGGGAGACTCGGTCGCGGCATCCACCCAGTCGAGCCCGTCGGGGAAGTAAGGTGCCATGACGACATGCTTGAATCCCGGAGCCGCCGGATCGGACTTGATGCCGGCCAGATTCTCGTAGTACCAAGTGAGCAAATCGCCCAGCAGCATCACATGGTTGCCGGAGTTCATCGCCGGATCGGCCGTGTCGCCGTTCCACAGCTCCCAGATCGTCGTCGCGCCCTTGTCGATCATGTAACCCCAGCTCGGATAGGTGCGGTTCGTCGCGATCGTATAGGCCAGATCGCCCGCCCCGTGCTGCGTCAGGCCGCGCATCAGGAACTGGATGCCGATCAGCCCCGTGCTGACATGGCTGTCGAATTCCCCTTTCGTCTTTTCGACGACGTTGGCGAACACCTTCTGCTCGAGCGAGTCGGGCACGAGACCCTGCATCAGCGAGATGATGTTGGCCGTTACGGTATTGTTGGCATACTGGCCGGTCTCCGCGTTCAGGAACTGCTTATTGTAGGCGTCCTTGACCCGGGCGGCCAGGTCGAGATACTCGGCCGTATCGGCCTCGTGACCGCTCACGGCGGCAAAGCGGGCCATCATGTTCAGCAGGCGGTAATAGAAACTGGTGCCCAGCAGGCGGCCGTCCGTCTTGCGGGCGGGGTCCTGAGAGTGGATCAGTTCCTGGCTTTCGGGCGGCATGCACCAGTCGCCGTAGACGTCGTTGATGACCAGCCCGTCCTTCATCTGCCGGTCTCGGATGTATTCGATCCACTTCTTCATCGAGGCGTAGTGGCGCTCGACGGGCCGCACGTCGCCGCGCTGGTTATAGAGCATGTCGGCCACGCAGAGATAGGCCGCCGGCCAAGTCACGTTGCCCGAATGCTGGTCGAAGGTCCAATGGGCCGGAGCCACATCGGGCACGCAGCCCGCGCTGTCCTGCATCGCCTCGATGTCGCGCAGCCACTTCTCGTAGAGTAGCGTATTGCCGAACACGAAGCTCTCGCCGATACAGCCCGTAGCACGGTCGCCGAGCCAGCCCATGCGCTCGTCGCGCTGCGGGCAATCGGTCGGCATGCTGCGGTAGTTGCCGCGAATGCCCCAGTAGGCGTTCTTGAATACCTGATTGATCGTCGGATCGGAAGTCTCGAAACGGCCGATCGTTTTCATATCGTCGTAGACTACCTTGCCGACGAAGCTTTTCAGCTCGGGCTTGTACTTCAGGCCCGTGATCTCGACGAAGCGGAAGCCGTGATAGGTGAAGCGAGGCTCCCACGAGAAGACGTCGTCGCCGGCCGGAATATAGACGTCGGTCACTTTCGCTCCCCGCAGATTATCCATATAGAGACTGCCGTCGGGCTTCAGCGTCTCGGCGAAGCGCAGACGGACCGGCTCGCCTTTCTCGCCCTTGAGCGTCACGTTCAGCCAGCCCACCATGTTCTGTCCCATATCGAGAATATAGGTCGAGTCGTTCAGCTGGCTGATCGCCACCGGATCGATCTCCTCCATCACCCGAATGTTCGGATTGCGCTGCGCGCGCAGCGCTCCCTCGGGAGCTCCGACGGAACGGGCGTTCATCCATGCCGAGTCGTCGTAGTCGGCCTCGGACCATTTGCCGAGCTCCTTGCTCGCGTCGTACTCCTCGCCGTCGAACTCGTTGTTGGCAATGATCGGGCCGTCGGTCGTCAGGCGCCAGGTCGTGTCGGTCGCCACCACCTGTCGCTCGCCGTTCTCGTACTCGATCTCGAGCTGGGCCAGCAGCTTCGGAAAGCCGAACTGCCTCAGCGAGCCGAGCAGCCCGGCCGACGGATCGCCCAGACGCATCGCGAAGAAGCGGCCGTTGCCGAGCGTCACGCCGATCGCGTTCTGCTTGTCCTTGATGAACTCGCTCACATCGAACGTATTATACGGGACGTTCGTACTATAGTCGGTAGCCGTCGGGGCCAGCACGCTCTCGCCTACCCGCTTCCCGTTGATGTAGCACTCGTACAGGCCGAGCCCAGAAATATAGAGTCGCGCGTTCTTGACCTTGCCCTCGACCTCGAAAGGCTTGCGCAGATAGCGGGCTGCCAGCCGGCTGTCGCCCTCCATGCGGTCGGTCGCGTTGAGCGCGCTGTCGATGCCGATCCAGCCGGCCTGCCAGTCCGAATCGTCGAGCAAGGCCATCGACCAGCGGGCCGGCTCGCTCCATGCCTCGTCGCCCGTGTTGGTCGTCACGCGTACCTTCCAGAAATAATCCTTGCGGGACTCGAGTTGCGGACCTTCGTACTCGACCCATACCGACTCCCCGGAAGGAACCTCGCCGCTATCCCAGATCAGATTCTGTTCCTTGTTCAGATCGTTCTCGCTACCGGCCACGACGATCCGGTAGGAAGCCTGCGCTACGTCGCGCAGATCGCTGCGGAGCTGCCACCCGAAACGGGGAATCCGCTCGTCCAGTCCCACCGGGTTTTCGAGCATCTCGACCGTCAGGTCGCCGACGGTCACCCGTTTGTCGTCGCAGCGACAGAAAGCGAGCGCGGCGAGACACAGCATCAGCAAATGTAGTTTTTTCATAAGCGCAATAATTTGAAGGTTAGTTGGTACTTGGTTTGTCGGTTGTCGGATCGGGAGAGCCGGAGGAGACTCCGGCCGACTCCGAGAGGAAGCGCTCGGCTACGACGACGCGCACGGCCCGGTCGATGATCTCGAACTCGAACGGAGAGTAGCCCAGCGCCTCGCCGTCGACCTCGACGGCGATCTCGGGCGAGGACTCGATGCGAATGCGGCGTCCGCGGTTGAGACTGGTCTTGCGCAGCTTGTATATGCGTCCGTTGAACAGCACCTTGAAATGAAAGAGTACCGCCAGCCGGCTCATCTTGCGGATCACCGTCAGGTCGAACAAGCCGTCGTCGGCCACCGCCTCGGGCGTCTGAAGCATGCCGCCTCCGTTGTAGCGACCGATTCCGATCGTCGCGCTGTACACCAGATCGTTGACGACCAGCTCGTCGTCGACGTACACCTTCACGCCCGTCGACGAATAGCGCAGCACGGCTTTCAGCGTGCTCCACAGATAGAGCCACTTGCCTTTCTTGCCCTCTTCCTTGAGGTGATTGTACTTCCGGTTCACGAAAGCGTCGAAGCCGACGCCCGCCACATTGGCCATGTAGCGGCTCTGCTTGTAGCTGGCCTTGTAGTACGATATGACGCCTACGTCCTGCAGGAACGAGTGTCCGTCGGCGATCGCGCGGATCGCCTCCGAGTACTTGCGCGGGATGCCGAACATCCGGATCCAGTCGTTGCCCGTTCCGACGGCGATCACGCTCAGCAGCACATCGGTCGTCGGAACGGTCTTCTGAATGAACAGCCCGTTGACGACCTCGTGGATCGTACCGTCGCCGCCGACTACGATAATCTTGCGGAAACCGTTGTTGACGGCCTCGACGGCCAGCTCGATCGCATGGTACTTCCGCTCGGTAAAGACATACTCGGGCACAATATGGCGCTCGCGCAGCAGCCGGCTGATCAGCGGCCAGTCGGTCAGCCCCCGGCCGCTGCCGGCCACCGGGTTGACGATCGCGAACCATTTGTCGGCAATCTCCATGAGTCTCTATTTTTCGGGTGCGCTGCGCAGCGTTTCGAGCAGATAGTTCCAAAAGCGCTCGACCGACGGAATGCTGACCTTCTCGTCGGGCGAGTGCGGATAACAGATCGTCGGGCCGAACGAAATCATGTCCAGATGCGGATAGTTCGTACGGATGATGCCGCACTCGAGCCCGGCGTGAATGGCCATCACGGCCGGCCGGCGACCGAAAAGGCGCTCGTAGGACGCGACCATCGCCGCCAGAATCGGGGAATCCATGTCGGGATTCCAACCGTCGTAAGCCCCGCTCAGGACGACTTCGGCCCCGGCGAGCTCGAACACCGAGGCGATGCGCTCGCCCAAATCGCGCTTCTCGCTGCCGACCGAGCTACGCAACAGGCACTGTACCGCGATCCGGCCGTCGGACGAGACGACGCGGGCCAGATTCGTGGACGTCTGTACGAGTCCCTTCATCGAAGGGCTCATCCGCATGACGCCGTTCGGGCATCCGTGCACGGCGCGGATCAGCCGTCGCTGCGTATCCGCATCGATCAGCGAAGCGGGCAGGGCCGTTTCTTCGGCCGTCACGCTCACGCCGTCGTCGACTCCCCGGAGCTCCTCGCGCACGGTCCGCTCGAAATCGCGCACGGCCTCGCGGAACGCCCCGGCTTCGGCGGCCGGCACCGTCACGACGGCCCGAGCCTCGCGCGGGATCGCATTGCGCAACCCGCCTCCGTCGACGCTCGACAGGCGCAGGCCGAAATTCTTCTCGCCCATTTTGAGCAAGCGAAACAGAACGAGGTTCGCATTGCCCCGCTCCAGCACGATCTCGATGCCGGAATGGCCTCCCTTGAGCCCCTTTACCTCGACGAGGAAAGCCGTCGAGGAAGCGGGTACGGATTCTTCCCCGTAAGAAAAAGTCATCGACGCATCGAGTCCTCCGGCGCAGCCCACGTACAGCTCGCCCTCGGTCTCCGAGTCGAGATTGACCAGTATGTCGCCTCGCAGCATTCCGCCTTCCAGCCCGTTCGCGCCGACCATGCCGGTCTCCTCGGTGGCGGTGATCAGCGCCTCGATCGGACCGTGCTCGATGTCGTCCGACTCCAGCACGGCCAGTATAGCGGCCATGCCCATGCCGTTGTCGGCGCCGAGCGTCGTACCGTCGGCCTTCACCCATTCGCCGTCGACATAAGCCTCGATCGGATCGCGGGTGAAATCGAACGTCTTGTCGCCGTTTTTCTGCGGAACCATGTCCATATGCGCCTGCAGGACGATTCCCTTACGGGACTCCATGCCCGGGGTCGCCGCCTTGCGCATGATCACGTTGCCTGCCGCGTCGGCCTCGGCCTCGATGCCGTGCGAGCGCGCCTCGGCGAGCAGATACTCGCGGATCGCATCCTCGTGATGCGACGGCCGCGGCACGCGGGTTATCTCGTAAAACTTCTCCCACACCCGGCGGGGCGAAAGCTCTTTCAGATTCTTTTCCATAATCGCTGTTCAATAATACATACCTTACAGGAAACGCCGGACGACAAACCAGTCCGGTCCCTTTCCTCACGCGCGGCGTCCCTCGTAAAGCGTCGTACGTCCGAATATTCCAGGAACCGGCAACGCCGTTCCGGTATCGCCGCGTTCCTTCGCTTTCGGATCAATGCAGGCGCGCGAGCATATTGCGCACGTTGTTCTCGATACGCGCGAGCACGTCGGGCGCTTCGTCCCTCACGAACCGCTCGCCGGTGATCTTCTCATACAGCTCGATGTAGCGGTCGCTGACGCTGTCGACGAACTCGTCGGTCATCTCGGGCACCTGCTGCCCGGGCTTGCCGCTGAAACCGTGCTCCATCAGCCACTCGCGGACGAACTCCTTGGAAAGCTGACGCTGCGGCTCGCCCTTCGCGAAGCGCTCCTCGTAGCCGTCGGCGTAGAAGTAGCGCGAGCTGTCGGGCGTATGGATTTCGTCGATCAGGTAGATCTCGCCGTCGCGCTTGCCGAACTCGTACTTCGTATCGACGAGAATCAGGCCCCGCTCGGCGGCCATTTTCGTTCCCCGGTCGAACAGGGCCAGCGCATAGCTTTCGAGCTTTTCGTAATCTTCTTTCGACACGAGACCCTGCGCGACGATCTCCTCCTTGGAGATGTTCTGGTCGTGCGCGCCGATTTCGGCCTTGGTCGTCGGCGTGACGATCGGCCGGTCGAAGCGCTGGTGCTCGCGCATGCCGTCGGGCAGAGGCACGCCGCAGATCGACCGGGCTCCCGCCTGATAATCGCGCCACGAGCTGCCGGTCAGATAGCCCCGGACGATCATCTCGACCGGAAACGACTCGCACCGGTAGCCGACGGTCACCATCGGATCGGGAGAGGCGATCTTCCAGTTCGGACAAATGTCGGCCGTCGCATCGAGAAACTTCGACGCGATCTGGTTCAGCACCTGCCCCTTGAACGGAATACCCTTGGGAAGCACCACGTCGAACGCCGAAATACGGTCGGAAACCACCATCGCCAGATAGCGGTCGTCGATATTGTACACATCGCGGACCTTGCCCTCGTACAGGCTTTTCTGGCCGTCGAAATGAAAGTTTGTCTTGAGAATCGCTTTTGCCATTTTATTATTTAAGTTTACGGTTTTTCCTCGGTGCCGCCGCGCTTCTCGAAAGCCTCGACGATATGCTTGACCAACCGGTGGCGGATAATGTCCCGGTTGTCAAATCCGACGATCCCGATGCCGTCGATGCCGCGCAGCATGTCGATCACGGGCACCAGACCCGAATCCTCACGGCGCGGCAGGTCGATCTGCGTCACGTCGCCCGTCACGATGAAGCGCGCGTTGCGCCCCATACGCGTAAGGAACATCTTGAGTTGCGAGACGGTCGTGTTCTGCGCCTCGTCCAAAATCACGAAGGCATTATCGAGCGTGCGGCCGCGCATGAACGCGAGCGGAGCGATCTGCACCGTCCCGTCCTCCATGAAGCGGCCGAGCTTCGCGGCGGGGATCATATCGTTCAGCGCGTCGTACAAAGGCTGCAAATAAGGATCGAGTTTCTCCTTCATGTCGCCGGGCAGGAAGCCCAGCTTCTCGCCGGCCTCGACGGCCGGACGCGTCAGAATGATGCGCTTGACCTCCCGGTTGCGCAGCGCGCGGACGGCCAGCGCGATGGCCGTATAGGTCTTGCCCGAGCCGGCCGGCCCGACCGCGAAAAGCAGGTCGTTCCGCTCGGAAAGCCTCAGCAGCCGCTGCTGATTGACCGTCCGGGCCCGGACGACGAGACCGGCGTTGCCGTGCACGATCACATCCTGCGCTTCCGGCAAATCGCCGTCGCCCGCCGGCATGCCGCCGTCGTACACCTGATCGATCACCTGAGGCGAAACATGACCGTAGCGGTCGTAATACTCGATCAGCTGCGACAGCTTGCGGTCGAAGCGCTCGATTTCGCCCGCCTCGCCGGTCACCTTGATCGACGAGCCCCGGGCGACCATTTTCAGCTTGGGGAACTTGCCGCCGATGCGGTCGATGTTCGCCCCGGCCACGCCGTACAGCTCGGCCGGATCGATTCCCTCGATGCGTATCACCTTTTCCGTCATGCGTTCCATCGATCGTTAAAGACGCTTCCTTTGCCAAGCGGCCGTCAGAACAGATAACTGAGCGTGAACTGCCACTGATTCATACCCAGTTTGCCCGACGAGGCAGGGTTCTCGCCCTTGACCACCGTCATGTCGGCCCGCTTGAACTGCCCCCCGTAGCGCACGTCGAACCCGACGTGTCCGAGCTCGATGCCCGCGCCCAGCTGATAGGAGACCAAAGGCCGCGTGATGTCGGCGGTAACGGCCATGGACGTTTTCTTGAGCTTGTTCTTCGTATCGTTCATCAGGTTGAACACCGGACCGGCCATGACGCGCAGAAAAGCGATCTTCATGCCCACCATCACCGGCAGTTCCAGATTCTTCATCGACACCTTGGCCGAGGCGTCTCCCTCCAGATTCATCGTGAACCGGTGGGAGGTATACATCAGCTCCGGCTGAATATACAGGATCGGCAAGTTGAACCGGGCCAGAAAGCCCAGCTGGTATCCGAAATCCTTATCGGCGTTCGCGATTCCCAGATCGGCGCCCGTCGACGGATTGAGCCCCTGCGTCTGCAGGCCGGCGCGCACGCCGAAGACGATCGGCCCCTTGGCGGACAGGCTGCCGGCCGCGCAGCAGAACACGACGGCCGCCGCCGCCCACGCTGTCCATCGTTTTGTTGTCATACCCACAATTCCCGTTACGTTTGATTTAACCTTTCAAAGATAGAAAAAAATATTCACCTGCGCCGCCGGTCGTTCCGCACTCGGCAAAAATCCCGCCGGGGAACCGGTTTTCCCGCCCCTCAGAGCAGCGGACTGAACAGTCTCGACATCGCCTCGTACATATTGTGCAGCAGGGGACGGCTCTCCCAATACTCGCGCGTGACCAGACGGCTCCGCTCCAGATCGCGCAGGAAATCGGCCTCGAGGCTCTCGGTAATCGCACGGTCGTACAAAATGGCCGACACCTCGAAATTGTCCTCGAAGCTGCGGATATCCATATTGGCCGTACCGACCGAGGCGAACCGCCCGTCGATCATGATCAGCTTGGAATGGTTGAAACCCTTGCGATAGAGATAGACTTTCACGTTGGCCTCGATCAGCTCGCCGATGTAGGAGCGCGAGGCCCAGTAGACGATCTTCGAGTCGGACCGGCTCGGGATCATGATCCGCACGTCGATGCCGCTCAGCGACGCGACCTTGACCGCCGTCAGGATCGCCTCGTTGGGCAGGAAATAGGGCGAGGATATGTAGATATGGTGCTGCGCGTGGGAGATCGCCGAGAAAAAGGCCTGCATGATCGACGCCCAGTCCGAGTCGGGCCCCGACGTGACGATCTGGATCATCGTCTCGTCCCGCACATGCGTTTTGGGCAGATACTTGTCGTAGTCGGCGAGCAGCTTCTTGGTGACGAAAAACCAGTCCGTGATGAAAACGATCTGAAGCATCCCGACGGCTTCGCCCTCGAGCCTCAGGTGGGTGTCGCGCCACGGCCCGAGCTTCGTGCCGGTAACGTATCGCTGCGCGATGTTGATTCCTCCCGTAAAGCCTACTCTGCCGTCGACGACCAGAATCTTGCGGTGGTTGCGGTAGTTGACGTGGCTCGTGAGCCAGGGGAAAACGACCGGCATGAAGCAGCGTACCTCGACGCCCGCCCGGCGCAACCGCCCGAGATACTTGCGCCCGAGCCCCCAGCTCCCTACGTCGTCGTAGATCAGCCGCACCTCGACGCCCTCGGCGGCCTTGGCGATCAGGATGTCGGCGATCTCGCGGCCCAGCTCGTCGTCCTCGATGATGTAATACTCCATGTGGATCGACTCGCGGGCCTGCCGCAACGCCCGGCGTATCTCGTCGAACGTCTCCGCCCCGTCGTTCAGCACCCGGACGCGGTTGTGCACGGTCAGCAGTGCCTTGTTGCTGTTGAGCAGCAGCGTAATGGTATCGCGGTGGTCGCTGATCTCGGACTTGTGCAGCAGCGACGGATGGTTGATCTCGTATATCTGCTGCCGGCTCAGCGCATCGATCTGCTCCAGGTCGCGCAGCTCCTTGCGGCTGAAAAGCTTCTGCTTGCGGTGATTGCGTCCGAACACGATGTAGAAGACGAACCCTACGACCGGCAGCAGCGAAATCACGATGATCCACGACAGCGCCTTGACCGGCTCGCGCTTGTCATGGATGATCACGGCGATCGTAACGATCACGAACAGAATATAGCCGACGCTCAGAAATGACTTCAGGTCGGCCCAGCCTATGGTCAGCATCGTCTCCTGCATATCCGCGTTCCGTATGGGGAATACGCAAAGATAATAAACCCGTCGAAAAACATGGCCATATTCCATACTAAAAGTCAGGAGGTTCGCGTTTCTCCGTCCCGCTCGGAGCGGCCCGCTCCGCCCCCGGCACGACGGGAAAGATAATCCGCTGATCGCCCGGAACAATCCGTCCGGCTCGGCCTTACGACGGCTCATCAAATCGAATGCCGGAATATTCCCGTCCGAAATCGCGCGGGAAAGTTGGAAATTCGGAAATGTTTGCTTACATTTGCCTTATCGAAAGAGTTCTGACCCTCGCAAGGGGTCGGGATTTTTTCTTTTTTTATACGATAAACCCCTGACATGAAACCGAAGACTCGATTTTACATATGCGTGACGTTCCTGCTGCTCTCGGTATTATGTCTCGGAGGGACGCTGGTCGTCTGCATGATCGACAGGCAGCCCAAGAACTATCTGACGGCGCTGGTCTTTCTGGCCTGCTCGGTGACGTTTTTTCAGGTAATCCGCCAGATGATCGACCTGAGGGACTAAGCGGCCGAAGGAATTTTTCACGAAACATTTAATCTTATCACTAATTATGGCATCGAACATTGTTTATCTGACTGAGGCGGGTCTGCAAAAACTCAAAGACGAACTGGATCATCTCCGTTCGGTGGAGCGCCCCGCCATCTCGGCAGCCATCGCCGAGGCGCGCGACAAGGGAGACTTGTCGGAGAACGCCGAGTACGACGCGGCCAAAGAGGCTCAGGGCATGCTGGAAATGCGCATCGCCAAGCTGGAGGACACGGTGGCCAATGCCCGCGTGATCGACGAGTCGCGCATCGACACGAACACCGTACAGATCCTGAACCGGGTGAAAATGAAAAATATGACGACCGGCAAAGTCGTGGAGTACACGCTGGTTTCGGAGAACGAGGCCAACCTCAAGGAAGGCAAGCTGGCGATCGGAACTCCGATCGCGCAGGCGCTGCTCGGCAAGAAGAAGGGCGAGGAGGTGGACGTGAAGGTTCCGTCGGGCATGTTGCGCTTCGAAATTCTGGACATCTCGATCTGACGAAGACCGGAGCGACATACCGGGGAAAGCCGCTCCGACAAGCCCCGATCAGCATGCGACCGGCCGAGTTTCGGCCGGTCGCGCCTGTTCGGGGAGTTCCGGAACGGGCAAAAGGAAACTTTTTCGCGCCACTTGCACTCTCCGGACGGACGAAAAGCGGGAACTCGTAATTGTACCTCCTTAAAAAAATAGGATGAGTGCAAAATAGCGTAAATAACACTACGACTGCGATTTAGTGATAATTGCAGGAGGGCAGTGAAGCATTAAAAGTGCACGAAAAGGCATAGTTCGGAAGGAGTTGCGTTACCAAATCGTTACCGCAATCTCTTTCCGGACTTTGTTTTTAATGTATTGGTTTTCCGCTCCTTGCGCCGGTTTTCATAACCTCGAATAACTCTAAGTCATGTATCATTGCAAAAAGTTTTTAGAGTTATGGCAAGAAGCACTTTCAAGGTACTGTTCTATCTGAAACGACAGGCCGAGCAGAATGGCAAAGCCCCCATAATGGGGCGTATTACCATCAATGGAACTATCTCGCAGTTCAGTTGTAAATTATCCATTTCTCCCAAGCTGTGGGACACCAAAGCCAACAAAGCCACAGGTAAAAGCGTCGTCGCCCAGCACATCAACGAGAAACTGGAAAATATCAAAACCAACATCGGCAAGCAGTACCAGCGCATCTGCGACAGGGATTCGTATGTTACTGCCGAAAAGGTTAAGAACGCATGGTTGGGTTTCGGGGATGGTTACCAACTCCTACTGCAAACTTTCGACGAGTACCTGAACGATTTCGAGAAGAACCGGGTAGGCAAAGACCGCAAAGCCTCCACGTTGGAAAACTACCGTAAGCAGTACAGACGTCTTGCCGCGTTTCTGCAATACGAGTATAAGTTAGAGGATATACCTTTTAAAGAGTTGAAGCGGGAGTTTATCGAAAAGTATGTAGTCTACCTTTCTACCGTCCGGGGTATGTTGCCGGGGACATTACCCAATGCAATCAAGAAACTGAAGTTAATGAGCTATACGGCTTTTAAGAATGGCTGGATTACGTCCGATCCGTTTGCCGGATTTCGGGTAGCAGCCAAATATCGAGACCGTCGTTTCCTGTCCGAATCCGAGCTACAGGCGGTCATGGACGTGCAAGTTCCCAATTATAAAACCGCCATTGTACGTGATATCTTTGTATTCTGTTGCTTCACGGGTTTGGCCTATGCTGATGTACAGAAACTGAGCTATGACGATATTCATACGGATGAACGGGGCGATATGTGGATTATCGACAACCGGGCAAAGACGGGTACTCAGTTTAGGGTCAAACTGCTACCGGTGGCAAAAGAACTCGTGGAGCGTTACCGTCGTTTGAAGTTACCCGACAATAAGGTGTTCCCGGTCAAAGACTGCGATTCTATGAATATGTCCCTGCGGCATGTGACACGACACGCCGGATTGTCGTTCAATCCCACGATGCATGTCGGGCGGCACACTTTTGCTACCACGGTTACTCTATCTCAGGGCGTGCCATTGGAGACGGTCAGCAAGATGTTAGGGCATAAGCATATCACGACTACCCAGATTTATGCGAAGATCACTAACGACAAGATAGGCCGGGATATAGATATGCTGACCGAAAAAATAGCGGACAAGTTCAGGATAGCGCAGTAAATTGCGTTATGGAATTTTTTAATTGCAATTGTTATGATTAAATCTAGAATAAATATGGATATGGTATTCTAAGAAGATTTCAATATGTTTAGAAGATATCTTGCCTTTCCTAAACAAATATATTGTTCATGTTTGGGAAAAGTTCGAGGCAATATTTTGCTATTATATGAGATCATCAGATATATGAAAAGTCAATCAGTTCCAGTGTAAAATATAGTGTTCTCAAGACATCACTGCATCCTCCACCAAAACCTCGCAGTCAATATCCACGAATAGCCTCGCTTTCTGCACATCAACGCGCGATGGCTAATGATACTCCAAACCGTATTGACTGCGAAATTATCTCCCGCTCTCGAAATTCAAAAAAAGCTGATGATGGCGACGCGACCAAAGTAAATATCATCTTTTTAGATGGCATAAAAGTCCAAGGGCGGAGTTTACTGTTTAGTATTTGGGAATGAATTTTAATACCTCTACATTGGCAAGACGATTATGAAATAGGAAATCAGTACTCGAAGATTTTGATTTCGGATAAATCAAAATATATTGGCATCGTAGTCAATTTGCTCCTGTCAATATAAGACAAAGAGTCCATTTTTGCTTTTATTGCGGGCATCAACCAACATGATTCCCATATTTCCTCTTCTTTCCCTTCCACCAAAAAACACATTTTTTCCGTATATGGCAAAGACATTTTTAATGGATAACAAAGTCGTTGAAGCCATATTTGCATATGTCCGGTATTAGGTATGTCGTTGAATTTTCCTAATATCTGCTTTACAATCTTCTTTCTTCTTGTGGTGTTTACTTGTTCCAGTAGTTTGCTAATAATAGCAAATGTCGCTGAATAAGTCCTTGGATTTTTGAGTGCAATATCGATAGTGATACTAATCAGAACATCTACGTCTTCCTTTATCTTTTTGTGTTTAAAGATGACTTTCTCATATAGGTTTGTCAGCAATGTTGATAACATTCCTGAATTTGGGTATTTTGTAGCAATATCGTGGATGTACAATAACTCCTTTTGTATGGTAGAAAATAAACTCTCCAAGTTTTTGGCGTAAATAGATGCATTGGCGATGTGGTAGTATTTATCTGGCTTTATGGATGACTTTATAACATCCGATGATATGGATGTTTTTGATGAATTTAGTTTCAATCCTATGTCAGCAAGTGATTCAGATAAAGCCTTTGCGATAAACTCTAAATCTTTTGTATTGTTGCAGAATATTCTATAATCATCACGATACCGGAGAATCTTGTAATTTTTGATCTTTGTGATTCTAGCAGATAATTCCACATCAACATATCCCAAGATTATTTCTGCAAGGAAATCCATCAATACGCTTCCTTGGGGTATGCCATTGGTCTGTCCAAACCTCATCTCACGAATAAGCGCATCTATTTGGTCTCCTAATAGACTTCCTGTCTTTTTCTTTGCAATAGCTTTTGTGTGTAATGCCCAAGGTATAGAATGAGTATAAATAGATCCATAACAATCTGTTATATCTGTCACAAGAACGTAGTCATACAGTAGGCTTAGTTTTATAGATTGCTGCTCCATTCTATCCCACCAATTCTTAATGACCTCAGCTTTGTCAGACTTTTTACTCGTAGATTCAATAGGCAGGCTTATGCATTCTATTTTATTGTTTTTAGCACAATTCTTAAAATGATTAACGATGATCGCCCAATTAGACGAATTTGTGATAAGCTTGACTAAGAGACAGTATAGCACAGGGTGAATCAATTGTAATGGTCGCCAGGAATATTTACCATCCTTATTTGTGAGGAGCTGATAACTAACCCCATCATGATTATGTGGATAGTTTGGCATTTTACCTTTCCCCGATAGTTTTGGAAGTTGCTCACAACAATCATGAAGTTCTTTTCTACTTAATTCTTTATATAAATTCTTG
>CABUJP010000017.1:0-26249 GCA_902491835.1 uncultured Alistipes sp.
CTTTGACTGCGGCATAAATATGAAAGAAACGTCCGGCCTTTGACTGGACGCCCTTGGATCGATTAACAGTCTGTTAAATAGGATTGTTGCATTTTTTGTAATAGGACGAGATAACGAAAAGGCCATATCACGTCTCTCTTTGAATAACAATATGTCATTGTAGTATTTACTCTACAATCGGTGCGGATTCTCGCCTTTTTCATAAATTTGCAAAGTAGACACCGGTTTGTTCCCGACAGGAATAAACCATAATCTCATACCGAATGAAACGCTTCTTTTCGATATCCGTTTTACTACTGTTCTCCTTATTGTCGGTTTCCTGCTCCGAAAACGAGGGCGAAATTTCCGGCGGAGGCGGCGGGAATGTGCCTCCGTTCCAGACCGGCGATCTGGAAGAGTATGTCACGGACAAAGTGACGATCCTCACGGAGGAGCGGAAACAGCAGATCGTCGCCTGCGACGGGACGACGCTCGACTATAAGCCGGACACCCCGGACGCACTGCTGCCTGCCGAGGGACAGATCCTGCTCGACAACCGGCTTTCAGACCTCTTCCCGAAAGGATTTTACGGCAAAGTGACGGCCGTAGAGCGGGGCGGCGACCGCATCCGCGTCCGCACGGAGTGGACTCCGCTGAGCGAAGCGTTCACCTCGCTACCGGAGCAGACGGTCGACCTCTCGGACTATGCCGTGGAGTTCGAGCAGGCGGACGGGACCGTGCTTCCCGTTTCGAAAGTTGCCGTGCGCGGAGATACCGGGATCGGATCGAGGGAGGAAAAAGTCGCCATTTCGGTACCCTACAAGGGTGCGGAACTGACCGGTTCGCTCTCACTGCAGGCGAACTTGGTGCTGCTCGGCGGGGCGATCTCGGATTTCGGGATCAGGCTGGACTACCGGATTGTCCACGAATTAGGAATAAAGGTAGGCAAGGATTTCGAGTTCGAGTCGAAACCGGTTTACCTCGGCCGATTCAAATTCCGCACGATCGGAGCGCCGGTTACGCTCGTGCTGACGCCCGTCATCGAATGCTACGCACAGATGAAGGCAAACGGGGAGCTCTCGCTCTCCGCATCTCTGAAGAGCACCGCGCAACTATCGCCCCGTGTGCGGTACAGAAATTGTCTGCTGAGCGAAATCGGCATCGGGGAATTTACCCCGCCGTCGCTCGACTTCAACCTGGCCTCGCTCGACGTGAACGCGTCGCTTCAGGAGTCGGTTGCGCTGGACCTCAAGGTCGAACTGTTCGGGCTGGAAGGGGTCTGCATTGGGCTGGGGCCCTGCGCCAGCTTTACGCAGGCGGGAAGGTTCTCGCTCGACTTTCTGGACATCTGGCAACTGAAGAACGGGACCGCATACGCCTCGCTGAAAGAGGCCGGCATATCCAACGTATTCGATCTCAAGCTCCGGGCCTATGCTAAAGCCGACCTGATCAAAGGGAATATCGGGGACGAACTGCCGGAGGCGGAGTACGACATGGCAGGAAGCTTAGAGGTACCCATTCCTCCTACCCCTGTTACTCTGGCGGAACGGTACATTCTTCCGGCTTTCGACGAACTCGAATTCACGCTGGAGAAAGAGCGTCGCAACGGCCGCTTCAGGTATCGTGTCGCCCGCGAGCTCTTCACGGACTCGATACGGTTGGGATACGCCCTGTACGACCTCGACGATGATAGCGGCAGGCCCCTGCACACCGAGCTTTCGACCCGATATTATGTCAAGGCGGACATGGCGGAGGGACGCTCGTTTTCGTTCGATGTATCCGGCCTCGACGGCGGGAAGAACTACTACGTCCGTCCCCTGTTCTCTATCTTCGGCACGGAGATGGCCTCGGACGAACGGGCCATTGCGGAAGCCATCGTAGGTAAATGGAGACTGCTGGAGCAAACGGACACCTATACGGATACCGAAGGACACACGAATACGAAACGCTGCCACCACCCCGGGCTTATCGAGTTCAGGGCGGACAGCACGGGCGTGCAGACCGGCATTCATTTCGGCGATGCCGACGACGGCTCGACCGATTCCGAGCTCACATGGCACTCCGATGCCCGATTTCTGTTCGACTGGCTCAAGACGGACGACCGTCTGGCAGTGACGGTCTGCGGAACCGAAAACGTGCCGGAAGACGAAATGTCCGGCACCGCGTTCGTGGGTACGATAGAGGAACTCTCCGCAAAGCGGCTCGTATTTTCCTATCCGATCGGAGGCACCGCCTCGGAACAGGGCCTACGCCGGGCTATTTACGAGCGGATCGAATAGCCGTGGCGATTCTCCTCGGATACTTCCGGACAATGCGTGGTGGGTGCTACCGAGATTTTTCATAAGCATCTCTTTCCTCACACAATAATAACATCTTCGCTTTTGCTGAAAAACACCGGATAAATCGCATGTAAATGGAATGTTAGTTCTATTTACAGAGAGTTATCCGACTTCACGCACAACGACGCAAGCCGAAACACGCGTTCCCTGAACAAATCGTTCCCCCCCTGATTCTATGCAAATGAGGAACACCGACTCTGCATGGCTTTTTTAATATAAAATTCCACGGAGTCTACCGCTCTTGAAGCATTGTACTACGTTAGCTCCAGTTGTTCGAGGCTATGAATTCAAATACGAAGGACGGAAACAGGACCGTTGCCTTTTCGTTATTTTGTCTTATAAAAAATGTGACAGCCTAAGAAATTAGGCTGTCACATTAGTCTAATGTCGTTCCGGGAGCGTCTCCCGTGCGAGCATTATCGGACTGAAAAGACAACGATCTACATTTCGATCAGCGCTTTTCCGGTCATTTCCTCAGGCTGCGGCAGCCCCATCAGCTTCAGCACGGTCGGGGCCACGTCGGCCAGCACGCCGCTGTGCACGCTCTTGACCCGGTCCGAAACGACGATAATGGGAACCGGATTCAGCGAATGAGCCGTATTGGGCGTTCCGTCGGCGTTCTCGGCATGGTCGGCATTGCCGTGGTCGGCGATCAGCACGACCTCGTATCCATTGGCCTTAGCAGCCTCGACCACGTCGTGCACGCAGGCATCGACGGCCTTGACCGCCTTGAAAATAGCATCGTAAACTCCCGTATGCCCCACCATGTCGCCGTTGGCGAAGTTCAGGCAGATGAAATCGAACTTTTTCTTGTTCAGTTCGGCCACCAGTTTGTCCTTCACCTCGTAAGCGCTCATTTCGGGCTGCAGGTCGTAGGTGGCCACTTTGGGAGACGGAACCAGAATCCGCTCCTCTCCCTCGAACGTCTCCTCGCGTCCGCCATTGAGAAAGAACGTCACATGGGCGTATTTTTCCGTCTCGGCGATGCGCAACTGCTTGAGTCCCTGCTTCGACACATACTCGCCGATCGTATTGACGACGTTCTCCTTGTCGAACAGGATGTGCAATCCCTCGAACTTCGCATCGTAAGGCGTCATGCAGCAATAATAGAGCGGCAGCCGCTTCATGCCGAACTCGGGCATATCCTGCTGCGTCAGTGCGATCGTCAGTTCCTTCGCACGGTCGTTGCGGAAATTGAAGAAGATCACGACGTCGCCTTCGCGGATCGTGCCGAACGGATGGTCCTCGCCGTCGACGCAGACGATCGGCTTGATGAACTCGTCGGTCACGCCCTCGTCGTAAGACTTCTGCACGGCGGCGACCGGATCGGACGCCTTCTCGCCCTCGCCCTTTACGAGCAGGTCGTATGCCAGCTTGACGCGCTCCCAACGCTTGTCGCGGTCCATCGCATAGTAGCGGCCGACGATCGACGCGATCCGGCCGGCCGACCCTTTCAGATGACTCTGCAACGCTTCGATAAAACCCTTGCCGCTGCGCGGATCGGTATCGCGTCCGTCCATGAAGCAATGCACGAAAGTCTTATCCACGCCGTAATGCTTCGATATGTCGCAAAGCTTAAAGAGATGGTCCAGCGAACTGTGAACCCCGCCGTCCGAGACGAGGCCCATGAAATGCACCTGCTTGCCGTTCTCTTTCGCATAAGAAAATGCCTTGACGATTTCGGGATTCTTCAGAATCGAGTCGTCGCGGCAGGCGCGGTTGATTTTCACGAGGTCCTGATAGACGACGCGCCCGGCACCGATATTGAGGTGACCCACTTCGGAATTGCCCATCTGTCCCTCGGGCAAGCCGACGTTTTCGCCGTCGGTGCGCAGCTGTGCGGAAGGATACGTCGCTTCCAGCGAGTCGATATACTCGGGATGAGCCGAGAACACGACATCGTCGTGACCGTGATCGCCTTTGCCCCAGCCGTCCAGAATCATCAGTAACACTTTGTTTGCCATAGCCTTTGCCGTTTTAATTTCGGAACGCGCCCAGCGCACGCCCCTCGAGTTGTTTTTATCGTTTCAATTGAGTCTTGATCAATTCGACCGCCCGGAAAATCGCTTTCTCGATTCCGGCGGCATCCTTGCCTCCGGCCGTCGCATAGAAAGGCTGTCCGCCGCCGCCGCCGCTTATCTCCTTGGCCGCCTCGCGCACCACTTTCGAAGCATCGACGCCCCGGGAGACGATCTCGTCGCCGAGCATGACCGTCAACGCGGGCTTGCCTCCGACAGCCGACCCGATCACGAACACCAGGTTCGGAAACTTCGGCTTCAGCCCGAACGCGATTCCCTTGACGATATCGGGCAGGAAATCGGCCTGCCGGGCGATCAGCACGATACCGTCTTCTTCGGTCAGAGTCGGCACGATCGACTCGACGATCGAGCGGATGCGCTCGCGCTTTCCCTCCTCGATCTGCCTGTTCAGCTCCGCATTTTCCTCAACGAGCTTCTTAATGGCTTGCGTGACGGAAGGATTGTTCACGTATTGCTGAATACCTCTCAGCGTGTCCTCCAGACCGTAGACGAACTCCGCCGCCCGCTGCGCCGTCACGGCCTCGATACGGCGCACGCCGGCCGAAGTCGCGCTTTCGGAGAGAATCTTGAAAAAGCCTATGTTGCCCGTCCGGGCGACATGCGTTCCGCCGCACAGCTCGACCGAGTCGCCGTACCGGACCACGCGCACCCGCTCGCCGTACTTCTCGCCGAAAAGCATCATCGCGCCCATCGAGCGGGCCTCATCGATCGGACAGTCGCGCCGCTCCTCCAGCGCATAGTCGCTACGGATATCGGCATTGACGAGCCGCTCGACTTCCCGGACCTGCTCATCGGTCACCTTCTGGAAATGCGAGAAGTCGAAACGCAGATAATCGGGACACACGAGCGAGCCTTTCTGCTCGACATGCGTGCCGAGCACCCGGCGTAGCGCCTTGTGCAGCAGGTGAGTGGCCGTATGGTTGGCGGCCGTCGCCGCTCTGGCTCCGGCATCGACGACGGCACGGAAATCGGCGGTCAGGTCCGCGGGCAGACGGTCGACCAGATGGATCGTCAGATTGTTCTCCTTGAGCGTATCGGTCACGGCGATACGCTCGTCCCCGGCCTCGATATATCCCTTGTCTCCGGTCTGCCCTCCCGAATTGCCGTAGAAAGGCGTATGATCGAAAACGAGCTGGAAATAGGTCTTGTTCTTGGCTTTCACGCGGCGATAGCGCGAAATGCGCACGTCGATTTCGAGCGTATCGTAGCCGACGAACCGGCTCTCGGCGATCGGCAGCAGCTCGACCCAATCGTCCGTATCGACAGCCGCCGCATTGCGCGAGCGCTCCTTCTGGCGCTGCAGTTCGACGGCGAAAGCGCCCGTATCGACCTTCATGCCACCTTCCGAGGCGATCAGCTCGGTCAGATCGATCGGGAAGCCGTAGGTATCGTACAGCAGGAACGCGTCGCTGCCGCCGATCGTGTCGCTGCCGGCCGCGCGAGCTTTGCTCATGACGCCCTCGAGCAGGCTGATGCCCGTCGAAAGCGTTCTCAGGAACGCGTTTTCCTCCTCCTCGATCACTTTCACGATCAGTTCCCGCTGGGCGACCAGCTCGGGGAACTGTCCGCCCATCTGAGCGACCAGCCCGTCGACCAGCCGGCAGATAAACGGCTCGTCGAAACCGAGGTAGGTATAGCCGTACCGGACGGCGCGGCGCAGAATGCGACGGATCACGTACCCGGCCTTGACATTCGACGGGAGCTGGCCGTCGGCGATCGAGAACGCGATCGCGCGCAAATGGTCGGCGACCACCCGCATGGCGACATCGGTCTTCGGATCGTCTCCGTAGCGACGGCCGCACATCTCGCCCAGCCGGCCGATCGTCGGCTGGAAGACATCCGTGTCGTAATTGCTCTGCTTGCCTTGGAGTACCATGCACAGCCGCTCGAAGCCCATGCCCGTATCGACATGGCGGGCCGGCAGCGGTTCGAGCCGTCCGTCGGCCTTGCGGTTGAACTGCATGAATACCAGATTCCATATCTCGATGACCAGATGGTGTCCCTTGTTGACCAGCTCGCGCCCGTCTAGCTCGCGACGCTCCTCGTCGCTCCGTAGGTCGTAGTGTATCTCGCTGCAGGGGCCGCAGGGACCGGTATCGCCCATCTCCCAGAAATTGTCGTGCTTGTTGCCCGGAATGATGTGGTCTTCGGGCAAGAACCGTTTCCAATATTCGTAAGCCTCGTCGTCCCGCTCGATGCCTTCCTCGGGACTGCCCTCGAAAATCGTCGCGTACAGCCGTTCCTTGGGCAGTCCGTACACGTCAACGAGCAGCTCCCATGCCCACGAGATCGCCTCCTTCTTGAAATAGTCGCCGAACGACCAGTTACCGAGCATCTCGAACATCGTATGGTGATAGGTGTCGAGGCCGACCTCCTCCAAATCGTTGTGCTTGCCCGAGACGCGCAGGCATTTCTGGGAATCGGCTACCCGGCGGTCCCGGACCGGGCTGTTGCCCAGAAACAGGTCCTTGAACTGGTTCATGCCGGCGTTGGTGAACATCAGCGTAGGGTCGTTCTTGACGACCATCGGCGCCGAAGGAACGATCCGATGGCCCTTGCTGCGGAAGAAATCGAGAAACGTCTCCCGAATCTGATTGGAATCCATAATCGAGTTATACTAACTGAATACCCTTGTTCGTTAATCCATAGAGGTTGCAAAATTAAGCAATTTGGTCTAATTTTGCGTACTTCCGGGGGCAGAATTAACGAAATGGCGAAAAAACGATACAAATTCAATCCGCAGACGCTGACCTACGAGGTGATCGCCATCCCGTTGCGTATCCGGTTCTACCGCATCCTGAGGAAAATACTGGTCGGATTCATTCTGGCCTCGATCGCCAACCTGCTGTTCTCGTTCTTTTTCTATACTCCGAAGATGTACCGCATCAGCGAGCGGAACAACGAGCTGATGCTCCAGTACGAAATGCTCGGCGACAAGATCCGCGCGGCGACCACCAAACTCGACGAGCTGCGTCACCGAGACAACCGGGTCTACCGCTCGCTGTTCGGCGTCGACTCGCTGAGCGTGCACGGCGTCCACACGCCCTATCCGGCCGCGAAGTACGGCAGCATGAAAGACGATCCCTATGCCCCGCAGATGATCGGCACGTGGCTCGAGCTGGACCGCATGACGAGGCTGCTGTATCAGGAGTCGAAATCGCTCGACCAGCTCGAGGTCATGGCCAAGAGCAAGGAGCTGATGGCCGACGCGATCCCCGCGATCTGGCCGATCGACCGACGGAACCTGCGCGGACACATCGGCGCGTTCGGCTCGCGCGTGCATCCGATATCGGGACGAATCTCGGGGCATCAGGGCATCGATCTGGGCGGACGGACAGGCAATCCGGTCTACGCGACCGGAGACGGCACGGTCGCATTCAATAACGAGGGCGTGCGCGGATACGGGCTGCAAGTGCTGATCGACCACGGTTTCGGTTATAAGACCCGTTACGCGCATCTGAGCAAGATACTCGTCTCCCCGGGACAGAAAGTCAAGCGCGGCGAGCTGATCGGAGAGGTCGGCAGCACCGGACGCTCGACCGGGCCGCACCTGCACTACGAGGTAATCTACCGGGGCCAGCACGTCGATCCGATCAACTACTTCAGTCGCGACATGACCGAGGCCGAATTCGAAAAGATCATCGAGTCGGCGCGGGCGACCACCTATGAAACGGAATAAGACCATGAGCGAGAACAGCCGACCGACCCGCTTCAAGGACCTCGTGCCTCGCTGGCAGGAGCAACGCGAGAATTTCAAGAAAAAATTTCTGCGCGGTGTGGTTCACGCATTCGCGTGGACCGGAATGGCCGTACTCTACTACCTTGCGTTCTCGATCTTTTTCGACACGCCGCTGGAATACGAAATGAAGCATTCGACCCGAATGCTCAGGCAGCAGTACGACTCGCTCAGCCGACGCTACGACACGGTAGAGAAAGTGCTGATGAACGTCATCGACCGGGACCGGGGCGTGTTCCGGACCCTGTTCGAGTCGGACCCCTATAATTTCGATACCGATTTCGAAAAAAAGAAGTGGGAGGCGCAGGAAAAGCTGCTGACCAAGTCGAACAAGGAGCTCGGCAAGCTTTTCCTCGAGAAGCTCCGCTCGCTCGAGAAGTGCGGCAGCGAGCAGCTTTTCACGCTCGCAACGCTCGAACAGGCCGCCGACTCGCTCAAGGACCGACTCGACAACATCCCGGCCATACAGCCCGTCATCAACAAGGAGCTCACGCTGCTCACGGCCTCCTACGGCATGCGCATCCACCCGTTCTACAAAAGCCTCGCGGCCCATCAGGGAGTCGACTACACGGTCAGCGAGGGCTCGCGCGTATTCGCCACCGCCGACGGACGCATCAAGGAGATCATCACCAAGCGCACCTCCTCGGGCAATACGGTAGTCATAGACCACGGCAACGGATACGAAACCGTATACAGCCACTTAGGCAAAATCTACGCGCGCCGGGGCGACCGCGTCCGCCGGGGTGACATCATCGCCCAGTCGGGCAACACGGGCCTGTCGCTCGCTCCGCACCTGCACTACGAAATCCGGCACAACGGCATGCGAGTCGACCCGATCCACTATTTCTTCATGGAGCTCGACTACGAGGAATATCAGAAAATCGTCAAAATCGCTCAAACGGGCATGCAGTCATTCGATTGACAGGGTTTACGCGCAAAAAAATAGTTTTTTTCACCATACCCCGTATTTTTTTACAGGGGCAATCAAAATATTTGCTAATTTTGCCATCGACAGTTCATCTTCTAATCAAACGACTGACATGGCCACACTACGTTTCAAAGCCCTCGGCGAAATATCGCGCAGGGAACCGATCAAGCCCGACCTTTCGGACAAGAAAATCTCCGACTATTTCGGAGCCGACGTCTTCGACCGCGAGAAAATGCGGCAGTATATTTCTAAGGAGGCTTACGAAAGCCTGTGCAACGCGATCGACGAGGGACGCCGGATCGACCGCAAGATCGCCAACCAAGTCGCGCAAGGTATGAAGACGTGGGCCATGGAGAAAGGCGCGACCCACTACTCGCACTGGTTCCAGCCGCTGAACGACTCGACGGCCGAGAAGCACGACGCCTTTTTCGAACCCATGTGGGGCGGAGGCTCGTTCGAAACGTTCAAGGGCGAGCTGCTCGTGCAGCAGGAGCCCGACGCATCGAGCTTCCCGAACGGAGGGCTGCGCAATACGTTCGAGGCCCGGGGCTACTCGGCATGGGACCCCTCCTCACCGGCATTCATACTCGACAAGACGCTCTGTATTCCCAGCATATTCATCGCCTATACGGGCGAGGCGCTCGACTTCAAGACCCCGCTGCTGAAATCGCTGACGGCGGTCGACAAGGCTGCCGTCGAGGTATGTCAGTATTTCGACAAGGACGTCGACAAGGTGAACGTGACGCTGGGCTGGGAACAGGAGTATTTTCTGGTGGACGAGGCGCTGTTTCTGGCCCGCCCCGACCTGATGCAGACCGGACGGACGCTGATGGGCCATATCGCGGCCAAGGACCAGCAGCTCGACGACCACTACTTCGGAGCGATCCCCGACCGGGTACTCGAATTCATGAAGGACTTCGAGCAGCAGGCCTACCGGCTCGGCATTCCGATCAAGACCCGACACAACGAAGTGGCACCCAATCAGTTCGAGTGCGCGCCGATGTTCGAGGAAGCGAACATCGCAGTCGATCACAACACGCTGCTGATGACCGTCATGCGACGCGTCGCGCTCAGGCACAAGCTGAGGGTGCTGTTCCACGAAAAGCCGTTTCTGGGCGTCAACGGATCGGGCAAGCACTGCAACTGGTCGCTGTGCACGAATACGGGAGTCAATCTGCTGGCCCCGGGCAAGACTCCGAAGAACAACATTCAGTTTCTGGCCTTCTTCGTCAATACGATCATGGCCGCGCATAAGTTCGGCGTCCTGTTCATGGCCTCGATCGCCACGCAGTCGAATTCGCACCGGCTGGGAGCCCACGAGGCCCCTCCGGCCGTAATGTCGGTTTTCACGGGCTCGACGCTGTCGGCCGTGCTCGACTCGCTCGAACAGCGCGTAAGCGAGAAGAAGATGACGCCCGACGAAAAAACCGAGATCAAGCTCGACATCGGCAAGATACCCAACATCCTGCTCGACAACACGGACCGCAACCGCACCTCGCCCTTCGCGTTCACGGGTAACCGGTTCGAGTTCCGCGCGACAGGCTCGTCGAACAACTGCGCCGCCCCGCTGATCGTCATCAACACCGCGATCGCCGAGCAGCTGACGCAGTTCAAGGAGGAGGTCGACAAGCTGATCGCCAAGGGTATCAAAAAGGACGAGGCCATTCTGCAAATCATCCGCAAATACATCATCGAGTCGAAAAATATCCGCTTCGAGGGGAACGGATACAGCGCCGAATGGCTGCGCGAGGCGGCCGAGCGCGGGATCGAGAGCATCGGCAACGTACCCGATGCGTTCAAGGTCTCGGTCCGCAAGGATGCGATCGCGCTGTTCGAGAAACACGGTATTTTCAACGAGGCCGAGCTGCATGCCCGCTACGAGATCAACATGGAGAATCTGGTCAAGAAAATCCAGATCGAATCGCGCGTGTTGGCCGACCTGGCGGCGAACCATATCGTTCCGACGGCGATCCGCTACCAGAACATCCTGATTCAGAACGTCAAGGGGCTTAAGGACATTCTTCCCGACGAGTATGCCGACATGGCTGCCGAGGAGATCCGGACGATCCGCAAGATCGCCCGGTATGTCAAGGCGATCCGCGAAAATACCTACCATATGGTCGACGCCCGCAAGAAGTACAATGCCATGGACGACATCGTCGCCCGGGCCACCGGTTACTCCGAGGAGGTGCAGCCCTATCTGGACAAGATACGCCACGACATTGACAAGCTGGAGCTGATCGTCGACGACGAGCTGTGGCCTCTGCCCAAGTATCGGGAGATGATGAGCATCAACTGAGCCCCATGACGAGAATAAAAGCGGCATAATCGAAAGAAACGTCCGGCCTCGCAGAAGGGCCACCCGCTTTTTGTCGTTGCGCGTTGTCTCGCTTCCGGTAGCGGAGTCGGTATGCGGCTCGGTCCGGCGGGCGCTGGACATGGTCGCGTGCGGTCGGTGTGGCGGCAGATCGGTCATGCTTCGCACCGGCATTGTGTTCGCCCGCGTTTCTGCCGGTTCCGGAGTGGGCAGTCGGTCAGATGGCCGCTGGACTCGATACGGGGGATCGGCCGTCTATCCGTGTCGTGCGCTGTTTCGGGCTTCCGCAGCGGATGCCGCCGGCGGCATTTCCCCGATCAGCCCGCGAATCACGACCGAGGCGCAGTGGCAGCCGAACACGGCCGGCATGTAGGAGATCGTGCCGACGTTCGACTTCTTGTTCGTCTCCTCGCACAGCACCATTGAGCCTTCGCGCACCGGCTCGTCCGAGAATACGACGTAGAATCCCGTCCGGATGCCTGTCTTGTGCAGGCGCTTGCGTAGCATGTGCGCGAGCGGACAGTGGTGCGAGCGGGCGATGTCCTCGATCCGTACCCGCGTCGGGTCGGTTTTCGCTCCGGCGCCCATCGAGCTGACAACCGGAATGCCTCGTTCGAGACAAGACCGGATCAGGCCCGCCTTGGGGGAGAGGGTGTCGATCGCGTCGACGACGTAGTCGAATCCTCCGTCGAGCAGCGTCTCGGTCTCCTCGTCGCGGATATACCTTTGCGCGACCGTCAGCCGCAGTTCCGGATTGATGTCCAGCAGCCGTCGGGCCATGACCTCGGCTTTCGGCTCGCCGACCGTGCTGTGCAAGGCCGGCAGTTGGCGGTTGATGTTCGATTCGGATACCGCGTCGGCATCCGCTATCGTCAGAGTTCCGACGCCGGCCCGCGCGATCATCTCGGCCGCATAGGCCCCGACGCCGCCGAGCCCGACGACCAGCACGCGGGCGTTTCGCAACCGTTCGATGCGGTCGCTTCCCAGCAGCAGTTCCGTGCGTTGCATCCATTCTTTCATAGGCCGAACAGGTTCAGGTAGTTCGTATAAACGGCGTCGCGGAGCGATTCGGCCGGTTCGTTCCGGATGTCGGCGGCCCGGCGGTAAACCGACTCGATTTTCTCCTCGGACATATCGGTTTCCAGAAACAGCCTGCCGGAGGGGACGCTTCGCAGCGCCCGGCGGGTTTTGGACGACCGTTCGACCGTCTTGCCGAACGACAGATACCAGCCTCTGCCGAGCAGTTGCGACGCGAGCTGTTCGGAGCCGGTAAAGCCGTGTACGATGACCGGCAGCGGAAACCCGTTCAGCATGGCCGTCAGATCGCCATAAGCCTTCACGCAATGTACGACCAGCGGCAGCCCAAGCTCGGCGGCCAGATTCTTTTGGCGGGCGAGCCATGTCCGTTGCGCTTCCCTGTCGATGTCCGCCGCATAGTCCAGCCCGACTTCGCCGACGGCTGCCGGTTGCAGCGCCCGGATTTCGTCGAGCCATTCGCATTGCGCACGCTCCGCGTCCCAAGGGTGGATTCCGGCCGAGATTTTGCCGTCGGTGCTGTCGGGAAAGTCGGTCCCGACGCGTAGGCTGCGGATACCAGGCTGGCCGTCGAGCGGCCGATGCGTGTGAATATCTACCCAATAGGAGTTCACGTGCGTAAAAATGATTAGCTTTGTAAAGGCAAAGATAGCAAACGCTGTGCAATGGGCAAACGATCGTTTCTCGCGGCTTGGAGCGCTTTTGCGCTCGTCCTTTTCGGTTATTCTTCCTGCGGGGAGGCGCAAGTGCCGGTCTCGCGGGCGGAAGCGCTTGCAGGGAACGGTCGGCGGAGCCTGACGCTGATCTTTACGGGCGACCTGATGCAGCATATGCCGCAGGTGCTCGCCGCCCGGCAGCGGAACGGCTCGTTCGACTATACCTCCTGTTTTTCCCGGCTGAACAACTATTTTTCGAGCGCCGACTTCGTCATTGCCAATTTGGAGACGACGCTCGGAGAGGAGCCTTATTCCGGTTATCCCCGCTTCCGCTCGCCCGATGCGCTGGCCGGCGCGATGCGCCGTGCCGGGGTAGATGTCGCCGTGCTGGCCAACAATCACATTTGCGATCGGGGAGCGGAGGGAATACGCTCGACACTGGCTGCGCTCGACGAGGCCGGATTGCTTCATACGGGCGCTTTTGCCGATAGCGTTCCGCCACGCGAGAGGCATCCTCTGATGCTCGAAAAGGGAGCGTTCCGGGTCGCGCTGCTCAATTATACCTACGGGACGAACGGCTTGCCCGTTCCGTCCGGGTGTCGCGTGAACGGCATCGACACGGCGGCTATCCGCCGCGAGATCGCCTCGGCCCGGCAGGACGGAGCCACCCACGTCGCGCTGTTCGTCCATTGGGGAAACGAGTACGAGCGACTGCCCGGCCCTCGTCAGCGCGAGCTGGCGGCGGCTTTCCACCGCTGGGGCGCCGATCTGGTGATCGGATCGCATCCGCATGTCGTGCAGCCGGCGGAAACGGTCGAGGATTCGGCAGGAAACGTATGCGGGGCGACGGTCTACTCGATGGGCAATTTCGTGTCGAACCAGCGTTTCCCGGATACGGACGGCGGCCTGTCGGTCCGCGTAACGCTGACGCTCGACGAGCGGGGCCGGACATCCTGCCGCCCGGAATATTTGATCGTTTGGACTTGCATTTCGCGCGACCCGAACAGCGCCTCCGGCCGTCGCTACGATATCGTGCCGAGCTACTCGCGCGAAACGGTCGCGCCCGAGCATCGCGACGCTTTCGACCGGTTCGTCGAGCGTACGCGCCGGCACATGGAGCGTCACGGCCGCGGCTTTACGGAAATACGATGCGACTACTGATGCGCCGTTTTTTTTGCGAATCGGCGGCCATGGAATGCGGGCTGCCGTTTCCGTTTCGGGGGGGGGTAGAGCAGGGCGGAGCGGTTCCGCTTTGGAGGAACCCGCTGATGACCGAATGTTGATAATTCGTGCCTTTTGTCGAGCAATAAGCCTCCAGGCAAACGCTGAAAAAAGAAATTTTAGTGTTATATTTGTAACGGTAAATTAAAACCTAATCTTATATTGATGAAATTGTACCTGTTGTGGGCGGCGGTTTTCGTGGCGACGACGGCCGTGGCGAAGGAACCGGGAAAGGAAAAGGAGAAAAAGGATAAGAAAGCGGAGACGTATGTGTTCCAAGACGTGAAGACCGTTCCGGTCACCTCGGTCAAGGATCAGTCGCGCTCGGGCACATGCTGGAGCTTCTCGGGCATGGGCGAGGTCGAGAGCGACCTGCTCGTCCGGGGCAAGGGAGAGCATGATCTGGCGGAGATGTGGATCGTCCGCAACGCCTATTTTGAAAAGGCCGTACGCTATGTCCGCATGCACGGCAGCGCCAATCTGGGCGGCGGGGGCACGCTGAACGACGTGGTGTATATCATCGACCGCTACGGCATCGTGCCCGAGGAGGTCTATCCCGGCCTGCGGTACGGAACCGACCGGCATGTGCACGGCGAGCTGGATGCGGTCATCAAGGCGTATGTCGACGCCGTGGTGGAAAATCCGAACAAGTCGCTCTCGACCGCTTGGCAGGACGGGCTGAACGGTATTTTGGACGCTTATCTGGGGCCCCGTCCCGAAAAGTTCACCTACAAGGGCAAGGAGTATACGCCGAAAAGCTTTGCCGAGGAGCTGGGCATTCGTTCCGACGACTACGTGCTGCTGACCTCGTTCACGCATCATCCCTTTTACGAGCCGTTCGCGCTCGAAATTCCCGATAACTGGAATGCCGCGCTGTCCTATAACGTAACGATCGACGACCTGCGCCGGATCGTCGACGCGTCGCTCGAGAAAGGCTATGCGGTCAACTGGGCGTCGGACGTCAGCGAGAAAGGGTTTGCCTATAACAAGGGTTTCGCTATCGTGCCGGTGGCGAAAGTCGAGGAGATGAGCGACTCGGAAAAAGGCAAGTGGACGGAGCTGACCGAGGAAGAGCTCCGCAAGATGACGCTCGATCTGAGCGGCATGCTGCCCGAGAAGACGATCACGCAGCAGATGCGCCAGCAGGCGTTCGACAATTACGAGACGACCGACGATCACGGCATGCTGATCATGGGCGTGGCGGAGGACCAGAACGGCAACCGCTACTACAAAGTGAAAAATTCTTGGGGCGATACGGGAGCCTATCACGGCTATCTGTATGCGTCCGTGCCGTTCGTGCTCTATAAGTCGACGGGCGTCATGGTGCGAAAGGACGCGCTGCCCGAGGACCTCAAAGCCAAGCTCGGTATCCGCTGAGCCTGAAAGCCGGAACGGTTTTCCGTGCCGGCTTTTTCATGTCGGCGCGGGCCGTCCGAACGAAGTGGAATACATCGCCATGTTTACTAACTAAAACTCATATTCTCTACAGTATGTCGCAAGTCATCAAATTGAAAAAGGGTCTCGACATAAGGCTCGAGGGCGAGCCGCGCAGGGAGCTGAAGCGTCTGCCCTTGGTGCATGCCTATGCCGTGCGGCCGGACGACTTTCTCGGCATTACGCCGAAACTGCTCGTGCGAGTGGATGACACGGTGAAAGCCGGGACTCCGCTGTTTTTCGACAAGTATCGTCCGCAAGTGCTGTTCACCTCTCCGGTTAGCGGCCGCGTGACGGCCGTCAACCGGGGAGAGAAGCGGCGGATACTCGACATCGTGATCGCTCCCGAGGCGGAGCAGTCTTACGAGGCGTTCGATGTGCCGTCGGTCGAGACGGCCACGAGGGAGAACGTTACCTCGGCGCTGCTTTCTTCGGGCCTTTGGCCGATGATCGTCCAGCGTCCCTACGGAATCATAGCCGACCCTCAGAGTACGCCCAAGTCCGTATTCGTATCGGGCTTCGACAGCGCTCCGCTGGCGCCCGACATGAGTTTCGCGCTCGAGCAGCAGCTGGACGATCTGAACCTCGGCTTCGCCATGCTTTCGAAGCTGACGGCCGGTCCCGTGCGTCTGGGGCTCGACGCCGACGTGCCGAAAGGGGTGCTGGAGCAGGTAAAGGGGGTTGAGAAGCACTATTTCAGCGGACCTCATCCGGCAGGCAACGTCGGCGTGCAGATACACCACGTGGATCCCATCAGCAAGGGCGAGATCGTGTGGACCGTCGATATTCAGAACGTCGCGCTGATCGGCCGCTTCTTCCGCACGGGCCGGGTCGATCTGCGCAAGATCGTCGCGCTGACCGGGTCCGAGATACTCGAGCCTCGCTACTACGAGGTGATCTCGGGCGCGCCCGTTTCGAGTATCGTGCGCAAGGCCGATATACGCAACGCGTCCGACGGGCACGGCTACCGGATCATCAGCGGCAACGTGCTGACGGGCCGTCGGGTCGAGCCGGACGGCTATCTGGGGTTTTACAGCAATCAGGTGACGGTGATTCCCGAGGGCGATCATTTCGAGTTTCTAGGCTGGGGCATGCCCCGGCTCAATAAGTTCTCCGTCTCGCGCAGCTATTTTTCATGGCTTACGCCTCGCAAGCGGTACGTGCTCGACACGAATATGAACGGAGGCGTCAGGGCCTATGTCGTGACGGGACTCTACGACAAGTATCTTCCGATGGATATTTATCCGCTCTACCTGCTCAAGGCCATACTGGCCGGCGACATCGACAAGATGGAGAATCTGGGTATTTACGAGGTGATCGAGGAGGATTTCGCGCTGTGCGAGTTCGTCGATCCGTCGAAAACCGCCATGCAGCAGATTATCCGTCAGGGTATCGACCTGATGATCAAGGAGCTTAACTAACCCGCACCGAAAATGAAAGGAATAAGAAAACTGATGGATAGAATCAAGCCGAGCTTCGAGAAGGGGGGCCGGTTTGAAAAACTGCACTCGACGTTCGATGCGTTCGAGACATTTCTGTTCGTACCCGACCGTGTGACGCGCAACGGCAGCCATATCCGCGACAGCATCGATCTGAAGCGGGTGATGATCGTCGTCGTCATGGCGCTGATGCCGGCCTTGCTTTTCGGCATGTACAACACGGGCCTGCAGCATTTCCGCGCGACGGGCGTTGCGGATGCCTCGCTGTGGACCTGTTTCGGCTTCGGTTTCTGGAAGGTGTTGCCCATCATCGTCGTATCGTACGTCGTGGGCCTCGGCATCGAGTTCATTTCGGCCCAGATCCGCGGTCACGAGGTCAACGAGGGCTTTCTGGTCAGCGGCATGCTGATTCCGCTGGTGATGCCGGTCGACGTGCCGCTGTGGATGGTGGCCGTCGCGACCGCTTTCGCCGTCATCATCGGCAAGGAGGTGTTCGGCGGAACGGGCATGAATGTCTTTAACCCGGCCTTGCTGGCGCGGGCGTTCATCTTCTTCGCCTACACGCCTTATATTTCCGGCGAGAAAATCTGGATCGCCGGTCTGACCAAGGGCGAGGGGATCGTCGACGGCTTTTCGGGGGCCACGCCGCTGACGGACGCCGCCTCGGCCGTACTGACCGGCTCGTCGCAGATACAGTGGACGCAGGGCGGTCCGTGGGACTGGTTCTTGGGAACGATTCCGGGATGCATAGGCGAGACTTCGACGCTCGCGATCCTGATCGGAGCCGTCATCCTGCTTTGGACCGGCGTGGCCAGCTGGCGGATCATGCTGAGCGTGTTCGCCGGCGGGTATTTGACCGGCCTGCTGTTCAATCTGATCGGCCTGAACGCCTACATGAATATTCCGGCCTATTATCACCTGATTCTGGGTGGCTTCGCTTTCGGAGCCGTATTCATGGCGACCGATCCGGTGACCGGGAGCCAGACCAACACCGGCAAATGGATATACGGATTTCTGATCGGCGCGATGGCCGTGCTGATCCGCGTCGTCAATCCGGGCTATCCGGAGGGCATGATGCTTTCGATCCTGTTCATGAACGCCGTCGCTCCGCTGATCGACTACTATGTCGTGCAGGCCAATGTCCGTCGCCGGAACCGTCGTTTGAAACCCGCTAAATAACGTGCAACGCTATGAATAAGAACAGCAATACCTATATAATCGCCTATGCGGCGATCATGGTCGTGATCGTTGCGGCAGTGCTCTCGTTCGCGGCCCTGTCGCTCAAGGGCGTGCAGGCCGAGAACGCGAGGGTCGAGAAAATGGGGGATATCCTCCGCTCGATCGGCGAGGGCGGCGACGCCGATCTGGTAAAAGACAAGGCGGCCTACATCAACGAACAGTATAAGAAATACATCGTCGACAGCTATGCCGTCAACGTCGAGGGCGACCGGATCGAGGGAGCGAACGCGTTCGCCTTGCTGACGAACCTGAAGGCCGAATACGACAAGCCTGCCGCCGAGCGCAGTCTGCCCGTCTTCGTCAGCCGGAACGACGAGGGCGTTACGAGCTACGTGATTCCCGTTTGGGGCGCCGGTTTGTGGGGCCCCGTCTGGGGCTATGTCGCGCTGGCCGACAACTGGGATACCGTCAACGGGATCGTCTTCGATCATAAGAGCGAGACGCCGGGACTGGGCGCCGAGATTTCGACGGCCGCCTTTCAGGCCCAGTTCAAGGGCAAGCATATTCTCGAGAACGGCCGGGTCGTGGCCATACGGCTCGTTAAGGGCGGGGCGCCCGACGACGATCCGTACGCGGTCGATGCCGTCTCGGGCGGTACGCTGACGAGCGTAGGCGTGGAGAAAATGCTGAAAAATTGCCTGAGCGACTACGACGCCTATATCGAAAAGCAGCTCGGCGAGACGGCCGGGAGCGAAGTGTCAATCAAAAATTCGGAAAGCCATGAGTAACCAAGAACGCGAGCCGCTTTTTTCGGCTAAGAACCTGAAGCTGCTGACTTCGCCTTTCGGACAGAATAATCCTATTACGGTGCAGATACTGGGCATTTGCTCGGCGCTCGCCGTGACGGCCAAGCTGAAGCCTGCTTTCGTCATGGCTTTGTCGGTGACGGTCGTAACCGCTTTTTCGAACCTGATCATATCGTTGATCCGCAAGGGTATTCCGTCGCGGATCCGCATCATCGTCCAGCTGGTCGTCGTCGCCTCGCTGGTGATTCTCGTAGACCAGGTGCTCAAGGCTTACGTCTACGACGTGAGCAAGCAGCTTTCGGTCTTCGTCGGGTTGATTATCACCAACTGCATCATCATGGGGCGCATCGAGGCGTTCGCGCTGGGCAACAAACCGTGGCCCTCGTTTTTGGACGGCATCGGGAACGGCATGGGGTACGGACTGATTCTGATCATTCTCGGATTCGTCCGCGAATTGCTCGGCTCGGGTACGCTGTGGGGATATCCTGTGTTCGAGAAGATCGGGCTGTATCAGACCGGGTACGTCAACAACGGCCTGATGATCCTGCCGCCGATGGCGCTGATTTGCGTCGGCCTGATCATCTGGGTGCAGCGCAGCCGCAACCGTAACCTGATTGAGAAATAGTAAATCCGGCAGAACATGGAAAACATTATCAGCATATTCGTTCGGTCTATTTTCATAGACAACATGGTCTTCGCGTTCTTCTTCGGCATGTGTTCCTACATCGCCGTCAGCAAGAGCGTCAAGACGGCCATGGGACTCGGCATTGCCGTGACTTTCGTCATGGTGATGACCGTTCCGATCAACTATCTGCTCAACGAGTACGTCCTTTCTCCGGGGGCGCTCGGCTGGATCGATCCGGCATACGGGCCGGGGGGCGCCAGCGAGATCGACCTGAGTTTTCTAAGCTTTATCATATTCATCGCCGTGATCGCCTCGTTCGTGCAGCTCGTCGAGATGGTCGTCGAGAAATTCGCTCCGGCACTGTATAACCAGCTGGGTATCTTCCTGCCGCTGATCGCCGTGAACTGCGCGATTTTGGGTGGCTCGCTGTTCATGCAGGAGCGCGACTATGCTTCGATGGGAGAGGTTGTCTCTTTCGCGGCAGGATCGGGCATCGGCTGGTGGCTCGCTATCGTACTGATCGCCGCCATTCGGGAGAAGATCACCTACTCGAACGTACCGGCTCCGCTTCGCGGCGCGGGCATCACCTTCATTCTGACCGGTCTGATGGGCATTGCCTTCATGACGTTCATGGGGATTCAGTTGTAACTTAAAATCACAAGGTAGAGATGGGATTATCAATCATCATAGCAATCGCGGCATTTCTCGTAGTAACGCTCCTGCTGGTCGTTCTGCTGCTCTATGCCAAGGCGAAACTGACTCCTTCCGGAGAGGTCCGTATCGACATCAACGACGGAGAAAAACAACTGACCGTCGAGCCCGGCAGCACGTTGCTCACGACGCTCGGTAACAACGGAATTTTCCTCCCGTCGGCTTGCGGCGGCGGCGGATCGTGCGGCATGTGCCGCTGTCAGGTGCTCGAGGGCGGCGGCGACATTCTGCCCACTGAGGTCAACTTCTTCACGCGTCGGCAGCAGGCCGAGAAATGGCGTCTGGGTTGTCAGGTCAAGGTAAAGGAAGATATGAAGATCAAGGTTCCCGAAGCCGTCCTCGGCGTCAAGAAATGGGAGTGCGAGGTGGTTTCTAACCGCAATGTGGCGACCTTTATCAAGGAATTCGTCGTCAAGCTGCCCGAAGGCGAGCACCTGAAGTTCCGTTCGGGAGGCTACATTCAGATCGACATTCCGAAATACGACGAGATTCGCTTCCGCGACTTCGACGTCGAACAGGAATACCGCGAGGACTGGGACCATATGAAAATGTGGGATCTGGTCACGAAAAATCCCGAGCCGACGTTCCGGGCCTACTCGATGGCCAACCATCCGGCCGAGGGCAACATCATCATGCTCAACATCCGGATCGCGACGCCGCCTTGGGACCGTACGGCCGGAGCCTTCATGAAGGTCAATCCGGGCATCTGCTCGTCCTATATCTTCTCGCGCAAGCCGGGCGACAAAGTGACCATTTCGGGCCCCTACGGCGAGTTCTTCGTCAAGGATACTCCGAACGAGAAGATGTTCATCGGCGGCGGCGCCGGCATGGCTCCGATGCGCTCGCATATCTTCCACCTGTTCAAAACCGAGAAGATACGGACTCCCGTAACGTTCTGGTACGGGGCCCGCTCGAAGCGCGAGATTTTCTACGAGGAGCAGTTCGAGGAGATCGAGAGGGAATTTCCGAACTTCAAGTTCCATATCGCGCTATCGGAACCCAAGGAGGAAGACAACTGGAAGGGTTACGTCGGTTTCATCCATCAAGTGATTTTCGACAACTACCTGAAGAACCACGAGGCTCCCGAGGATATCGAGTACTATCTCTGCGGTCCGCCGATGATGACCGCCGCGATGACCAAGATGCTCGACAGCCTGGGTGTCCCGGAAGAGAACATCATGTACGACAATTTCGGCGCGTAGGGGCCGATTCGTATCGTTTTTGCAGGAAAGCCGGGCGGCGGGGCAGGGTACGCTCCGTCGTCCGGTTCTTCGGAATATTTTAAGGAGAAGGGAATAGGGAACGGCCGGTGTCTCTCTGTTTTTTTCGTATCGGTCGCATAGACGGGATTTCAGCGGTTTCGCTGCGGTTCTGCTCGGGCAGGACCGGCGGAGGGGACTTGCGTGCCGGTTATTCTGAGCGCTTATGAAAAAGATAACCTTACTGTTTTGCTTGTCTGCGGCTTGTTGCTCATGGAGCCTTTCGGGGGCCCGCCCGCCGTTGATCGGCGTGTCGGAGTCCTGCGACGAAGGCCGGGTTCGCGTTACGAGAACTTACGTCGATGCCGTGCAGGCGGCCGGAGGAATCCCCGTCGTCATTCCGCTGATGAGGGATACGGCCGACCTGAGTCGTTTGTTCGAGCGGCTCGACGGGTTGGTGCTGATCGGAGGAGGCGATGTCGATCCGGCCCGCTTCGATGCGGAGCCTTCCGCTGCGCTGGGGCATGTCGACACGGTTCGTGACGCATACGATTTCGCGTTGCTTGACCGGGCTCTGCGTCGGAATATTCCCGTACTGGGCATTTGCCGCGGCGAGCAGCTGATCAATGTGGCTTTCGGAGGAACGCTGTACCAGGACCTGCCCAGCGAGTATGCCGACCGTTCCGTCAATCACAGCCAGTCCCTGCCCTCGAGCGAGGCGACGCATGCGGTAACCGTAGCCGAGGAGTCGCTCGTGCGACGGATTACCGGAGCGGATACGCTGTGGACGAACTCTTTCCATCATCAGGCCGTGCGCGACGTAGCGCCCGGATTCCGTGCGACGGCCCGCACGCGCGACGGAGTCGTCGAGGCGATCGAGCCGCTCGATCCGCGGATTCGCGTGCTCGGCGTGCAGTTTCATCCCGAGGCTCATGCAGTGGCGGGCGATACGACGATGCGGAAATTTTTCGTCCATTTGGTCCGGGAGGCCGCGCGCGAGATGTTCGGCTCCCCGGCTGAACGCAAGCGTTGAGTGGCGGTACGACGGGAGTAGGTTCGTTCTGCGAGTACGGATCGGAGCGGCTCGAGGGTGCAACTTTGCGGGAATCTGTCGGAGTCTCCGTTGCGGGGCGGATATCGGGTGAAAGATTTGTTCAGATATACTGTCGGTTATGAAGATTTTAACGGGTAGTCGGATTCGTGAGGCCGATCGCTATACGATCGCCCGCGAGCCGATCGACAGCATCGCTCTGATGGAGCGTGCTTCGGAGAGTATCGCGCAGTGGGTAGCCGAGCACGTTCGGCCGGAGTGCCCGCTGGCTTTTTTCGTAGGCAAGGGTAATAACGGAGGAGACGGACTGGCCGTAGCCCGGATGCTGCACCGCGCAGGCTTTTCCTGCGCGGTTTATCTCGCGTTCGGCCGGGAGGAGCTTTCCGAGGAGTGCCGATTCAATCTGGAGCGTCTGCCTCGCGGTCTGCCCGTGCGTCCGGTGGCCGAGGCGTCGCTGCCGGAGGGTACGGTGATCGTCGATGCGCTGCTCGGAACGGGCGTGCGGGGCGAGCTGACCAAACCCCTGCTCGGGGCGGTCCGACGGATCAATTCGAGCGGTTGCCGGGTCGTGTCGATCGATTTGCCGTCGGGTATGCTCTCCGAGTTCGGAAACGCCGGGCGTACGACGGTCCGGGCGACGACGACGCTGACGCTGGAGTTTCCGAAGCTGGCCTTGCTGCTTCCGGAGGGGGGCGAGGCGGCCGGCGAGGTCGTCGTGTTGCCGATCGGCCTGAGCGAGGAGTATATGGATCGGGCCGAGTCTCTCTATTTCTATACCGACGCGGCGGCTGCGGCCCGCTTGCCTTTGCCCCGTCCGAAATTCGCCCATAAGGGGAGCTGCGGACATGCGCTACTCGTTTGCGGCTCGGAGGATATGGCCGGAGCCGCCGTTCTGGCGACGGGGGCCGCCCTGCGCTCGGGGTGCGGGCTGGTGACCGTTCATCTGCCCCGGTCCGAAAGGGTGTCGGTCCATGCTAACTCGCCTTCGGCCATTGTCAGCGGCGATCCGGAACCCGTGTTTTCTCGGCTGCCGAGGGATATGGGACGCTACGATGCGGTGGGAGTCGGTCCCGGAGTAGGGCAGGACCCCCGCTCTTTCGAGGCTTTGGAGGCTCTCTTGCGGACCGGGCTGCCGGCCGTGATCGATGCCGATGCGCTGAATATGCTGTCAGCTCGTACCGAGCTGCGGCGGCTCGTCGCTCGCGGATCGATTCTGACGCCTCATTTGGGCGAGTTGCGCCGGTTGGTGGGAGACTGGGCCTCGGAGGACGAGAAGATCGAAAAAACGCGCGATTTGGCCTCCCGCCTCGGCTGCTGCGTGGTCGTGAAGGGTGCGCATACGATGGTTTGCTCTCCGGACGGCCGCTGCTTTTTCAACTCGTCCGGCAATCCGGGCATGGCCAAGGGCGGCAGCGGGGACGTGCTGACCGGTTTGCTGGCCGGTCTGCTCGCTCGCGGGTACGAGCCGCTGGCGGCTGCGATTCTGGGCGTTTACCTGCACGGTCGGGCCGGGGACAAGGCGGCCGACTATTACGGGCAGGAGGCGATGAATGCGGGCGATCTGATCGACTTTCTCTCGGAAGCGCAGCAGGAAATTCTCGGGCGGGACGACGGATAGGTCGGGGTATCCCTGATGCGCTCATGCCGTGCGCCGTTCGGATGCCGTACTGACGGGAATCCCGTGTTGTGAAGGCCGATTCCGGTCGTTTGAAAAGCCGGGAGCCGATCCGTTTGCCGAGTCTAAGCGCGAATATGCCTTGAGCGTGCGGAGCGAATAGGAGAGGGGGCGATTTCGGTGCGCGAGCGCGTCTTGCGCCGCCTTCCTTTGCATAAAAGTTTCCCGAATCCGCTTTTTTTTCTATCTTTGCTTCATTCAACTACTAAAAAGAATAGGTTATGGCAAGCATCAGGAGAATCAAGAGAGATATA
Organism: uncultured Alistipes sp.; assembly: GCA_902491835.1. Classification (GTDB taxonomy): domain Bacteria; phylum Bacteroidota; class Bacteroidia; order Bacteroidales; family Rikenellaceae; genus Alistipes_A. Next base: position 24,624 of record CABUJP010000017.1, read on the forward strand.
GACTTTCTGGCCAACGAGGTGATTTCGGACTGCTATATGGCCCTCTACTTCAACGACGGCGCCAAGCGCGAGCAAATCGTGGCCGTGATCGAGGAGGCGGTCGAGTTCCGCAATGAGCTGTTCGTCCGTGCGAATCACCCGGCGGACAAAAAGAACAGGAGCCTCGTGCGGAAGCATTACGCTCAGATGCGCCGCGACATGATGTCCCGCGTGGATGCGATGTTCGAGAAGCTCAGCGGCATTTGCAAATAGCCTGAAAGTGCTCCGCACCATCTGTGCGGGAAAAATAGAAAAAGCGCAGAGAAGCTCTCGGGAGCTTCTCTGCGTGTTTTACGAGTGCTTTTCGAGCACCGTATGCGGTACGTCGCCGTGAAAGACGACCTGTATCGGGCAGTCGTAGTTGTGCAGCTGCTCCGCCGTGATGCGGTTCGAGTCGTGGCGATGCACATGGCGGTTGACGCAGACGATTTGCTTGACATGGGAGGAAATCGTTCCCAGATCGTGCGATACCATGACGATAGCCATTTTGTCGTTGAATTGCTTGAGCAGCGCGTAAAGCTCCTTCTCGAACCGGTTGTCGACGAAATTGGTCGGTTCGTCCAGAATCAGCAGTTTCGGGTCGGAAATCAGAGCCCGCCCGAGCAGGGCCCGTTGCAGTTGTCCGCCCGACAGGGAGCCGATCGGCCGTCGGGCGACCGATTCGATTCCGCAGATACGAAGCAGATTTTCGGCTTTTTCCTTGTCGGCGGAAGTGTACCGGCCGAACAGTTTCTTGCGTGCCTGAAGGCCCGAAAGAACGACCTCGCGCACCGAGATAGGAAATGTTTTGTCCAAATCCGAAATCTGGGGCATATATCCGATACGGCGGTAGCCGCCGCTTTCGATCTCTTTCGAGTAGGTGACTTTTCCCGTATACGGAACCGCCTTGAGAATCGCCTTAACCAGCGTGGTCTTGCCGCCACCGTTCGGTCCGATGATCCCGAGAAAGTCTTGCGAGCGAATATCCAGATAGACGTGGCTCAGCGCCTCGTACGGTCCGTATCGTACCGATACGTCATTGAGCTCGATCAGTTTGGTCATTGGGCTATCGAATGGGCTATGAAAAGCAGGTTGGACGGAATGTCGTATCCCAGCGGGTCGATGGCTACCGTTTCGGCGCTCAGTTCGGCCGCCAGCGCCTCGACCGTCGAGCGGCTGAACTGTCGTTGATAAAGGATACGATCGATTCGGGCGCTTCGGGCCTCGCCTACGAGCGTCCTGATATGGTTGCCGGAGGGCTCCTTCCCTTCATCCTCGATGGCCAGCTGGGTCAGGCCGTAGTCGCGGGCCAGGTAGGAGAGAGCCGGATGGTAAATGACGAAGGTGCGGGAGCCGCCGGCGAATATCGCTTGCAGCGCGTGGTCGAGCGAGTCCATACGGTTCGCGAAACGCTCGTAGTTCTCTCGGTAACGGGTCGAATCGGGATACATGCTTTCGAGTTGGCTCAGGAGGGTCGCTGCCATGACGCGCAGATTGCGGGGCGAAGTCCAGATATGCGGATCGGTTCCGTGCCCGCCGTGTCCGTGCCCATGCTCGCCGGTCAGGACGGGTACGTCATCCGCCGTGCGGACGATCCGTACGCCGGGC